>CAVCWN010000001.1:0-2656 GCA_963605975.1 Desulfovibrionaceae bacterium
ATAAAAAATTGTATGATTTTGTCTGCAGAAAAAGTTAAATGTTCAAAAAAAATTTTCTCTCTTTTTTTACTTGCATTTTTTTCGCTCTCACTTTTTGCAGAAAGCTACAGGCACGAAGTTAAAAAAGGCGAAACTTATTACGGAATCAGCCGCGCTTACGGCATTAGCGTGGACGAACTTTTAAAGGCAAACTCTTTAAAAAAAGATGATGTCTTAAAAGTCGGACAGTTTTTAATAATCCCGGGAAAGGAAGCCTCTTCACCATCTTCTTCCGCAGAAAAAACTTCTTCTGCAAGCGCTTCTTCTACAGGCAGCGGTTCTTCTTCAAAGTCTGCGTCTTCAAGTGGGGCTTCACTAAAAGAAGAGGATTTAAAATATGACACATACATTGTTCAAAAAGGTGACACTCTCTGGCGCATCGCAAACACCAACGGCCTAAAAGTAGACGAACTTAAAGCCATGAACGGAATGTCAGGGGATGCGAGTTTAAAAATCGGTCAGAAGTTAAAAGTTCCTGCTAAAGAAAAAGAAAGTGAAAAAGAAATTTTAATTACGGATTTGACTGCTTCGGACCCAAGAAAATATTCTGAAAAAACTGGCGACTCTTCTTTGACATGGCCGGTAAAAAATCCGACTGTTACTTACACCAAAGGCAAGGTGTTTGGGGTGCAGTTGTCTGCAAAGAAAAACGAAAATGTTACATGCATAAGAAGCGGTAAGGTTATGTATGTTGGAAACTACAGGGGCTACGGTCAGGTTGTTTTTATTCAGGCAAATACTGATCACGTTTACGCTTACACGGGCCTAGGCACAATCAAAGTTAAAAAAGGTGACAGCGTTTCTTTTGGAGATGTGATTGGAACAGCCGGCACTGACAGCATAAAAGGCACTTCTCAAATTTCGCTGATGGTTTTTCAAAAATCAAATCCTATAGATCCTGCAAAGGCTCCCCGCGGTTAAGGGCATTTTAAAAAAGTGAAAGCTGGTCGCTTGCCTTTACTTGGTTTTGTGAAGGCAAAGAAAAATCCTTTTGTTTATTCATTGTGTATTCAATAATCTTTTTGAAAATTTCCATGCAAACTCTGGCGTCATCATGGGCGCGGTGGGCAGACAAAACATTTACATTAAATCTTTTTGCAAGCGACTGCAGTTTGTACTGACCCTTTTCTTCCAGCTGGGCTAGTCCCGGCCAGGCCCATCTTGCTAAGGGCAGGGTGTCTACTGTTAAGTTTTGAAGTTCATTTATTCCACTCCGGCTTAATTCTGTGTCAACAAAGGCTAAATCAAAAGGGGCATTGTGGGCAAGAAGAATGGCGTCTTTACTTTCAATGTAATTCAAAAAAAGGGGCATGGCTTCTTTTGCAGACGGGCAGTCCTTTAACATGTCTTCACTTATGTGGGTGAGTTCTGTAAGAGAAGGATGAATGGGACAGGGCGGCTTTATAAGTAAGTCGAATGGTTTTCCAACAAGTCCTGAATAATTGAATTTGACGGCGCCAATTTCTATGACATAATTTTCACTTGCTTTAAGGCCGGTTGTTTCTGTGTCAAAGGCGATGAATGTCTGGCCGCTGTAGAAAAGTTTTGCAAGGTGCTTGTAGTCCCTGAAAAGTTTGTAGGTAAAAGGATTACTCAATTTTTTCCCTTTTTTTGATTTTGATTGATGTGTGATGTGTGCGCTCAAGGTTATTTAAGTGAGCCTCTAAAAATTGCAGTTTTTAGAGACTCACTTAAAAAAATCCAGCAGACGGTCAGCCTGATGGATTTCTTTAGTTATTTATGCTTTCTTATTCTGCTGCGTCAAGAACTGCATTAATTTCTTTTGTAATTTTGTCGCAAAGAATGTCTGCTTCTTTTTTAGCGTTTGCAAGAGCAGCGTCAGTTTTTTCTGCAACAGGCACTGTAGAGTTAATGTAGAACTTAATCTTTGGTTCTGTTCCAGATGGGCGGGCAGAAACAATTGTGCCACCTTCAAGGAAGAACTGAAGGACATTGCTCTTTGGGAATGAAAGATCTTTCTTTGCAGAAGGATTTGACGGATCAAATTCGATTGACTGCTGGATGTCGCGAATCTTGACAACTTTTTTACCGCCTAATTCTTTAAGGCCTTCTGTTCTCAGCTTTGTCATTATGTTGCCCATGATAGCCGGTCCCTTTACGCCCTGGAAGTATTTTGAAATAGCCCTGTCTTCAAAAAGACCAAATTCTTTGTAAAGGTCGTTGAGCCTTTCAAGTAAGCTTTTGTCCTTGCTTGCCCAGTAAAGTGTCATTTCTGCACACATTGCAGCAGCAGAAACGCCGTCTTTATCGCGACATTCTTTTTCTACCAGGTAGCCGTAACTTTCTTCAAGTCCGAATACATAATTTTCTATGCCCAGCTTTTCCATCTGGCCTTCTTCGTATGCAATCCACTTAAATCCGGTAAGAACTTCCTTTAAAGTAACATTGTAATATTTTGCAATTTTGTCTACGAAAGGACTTGTTACAATAGAGCGGATCAAAACAGGATTTTCTGGCATCTTTGAAAATTCTTTCTTTGAAAGAAGGACATAATCTGCAAGAAGGGCTCCCATCTGGTTGCCGGAAACAAGAACGTATTTTCCATCCTTGTCCGGGAAGGCAGTACCAAAGCGGTCTGCGTCAGGGTCTGTTGCCA
>CAVCWN010000002.1:0-2164 GCA_963605975.1 Desulfovibrionaceae bacterium
TTACTGCTCCAAATAAATTCCATGCACTTACTTCAAAAGATGAAATCACATTTGCACATGGAGGACTTAAAGCCCTTGCTGCGGATTTGATGAAAATTGCTAATGATGTAAGATGGCTGGCTTCAGGCCCACGCGACGGTCTTGGAGAAATTCACATTCCTGAAAATGAACCAGGCTCTTCTATTATGCCTGGAAAGGTTAACCCGACACAGTGCGAGGCTATGACGATGGTAGCCGTACAAGTAATGGGTAATGATGCAACAATCGGCTTTGCTGCAAGCCAAGGCAATTTTGAACTCAATGTTTTCATGCCTGTTATGGCTTACAACTTCCTCCAGTCAGTAAGACTTCTTGCAGAAGTAATTTTAAGCTTTAACAAGAATTGCGCTGTAGGAATCACTGCAAACAAAGAAAAGATGCATGACAACCTTTACAATTCGCTGATGCTCGTTACAGCACTCAACCCTTACATTGGTTACGAAAATGCTGCAAAGACATCGCATTTAGCTTATGAAAAAAATATCTCCCTTAAGGATGCCTGCGTTCAGCTTGGTTTCCTTACGGCAGAAAAATTTGACGAAGTATTTCATCCAGAAGAAATGGCAGGTGTAAAGAAATGAGTGATACTAACGCACACGTCACCTATTCTTACTTCCCTGGCTGCACTTTAAAAAACAAGGCAAAAGACCTTGATTTTTACGCACGTGCATCTGCGGAAGCATTAGGTTTTACGCTGCAGGAGATTCAGGACTGGCAGTGCTGTGGAGGAGAATATCCTCTTGCAAAAGATGAAATTGCAACAAAACTTTCATCTGTACGCGCTTTAGCGGATGCACACAAGGCAGGTCAGCCTCTGGTTACTCTCTGCTCTGCATGTTACAACGTTATCAAACAAGTTAACCATGACATGCAAAATGATGAGAATGTCATCTTAAAGGTAAACAATTACCTTGCTCAGGATGGCATTGAATACCACGGAGAAACAAAGGTTCTTCACTTCCTTGAAATTCTTCGTGACAAAATTGGCTGGGACAATGTAAAGAAAGCCGTTAAAAATCCAATCAAAAAGAAGATTGGTGCTTACTACGGTTGCCTTTTGTTAAGGCCAGGCAATGTTCTTGAATTTGATGATCCAGAAAATCCTCAAATTATTGAAGACTTTATCAAGGCCATTGGCGGCACACCAGTTATCTATTCACAGAGAAACGAATGCTGTGGTGCTTACACAATGTTCGAAGATGCTTCAATCCCGGCAAAGCGCGCTCATGACATTCTTGGCAATGCTAAGGATATGGGAGTTGACTTCCTGGTAACAAGCTGTCCTCTCTGCCGCTACAACCTTATCAAAAATAAGGGAAGCGAAGGTCTTGATGTCGTTTACTTTACAGAACTTCTTGCAGAAGCTCTTGGTGTAAAAGAGTCTACTACTCAGGAGGCTGTAAATGCTTGATAGCGAAATCCAAAAGGTTAAACAGGAAATCTTATCAATCAGTGGTGTAAATCCAAAAAAGTGCATGGTTTGCGGAAAGTGTTCAGGTACTTGCCCTAACTACGATGCAATGGAATACCACCCGCATCAGTTTGTTCAAATGGTAGAGAACGGGGAAGTTGAAAAACTCCTTGCTTCACCTTCAATCTATAAGTGTCTTTCTTGCTTTGCCTGTCTTGAAAGATGTCCGCGCCAGGTGGAACCGGTAAAACTTATAGAAGCTGTGCGCCTTGTTGTTGAAAGACAAAGGGGTCCCCAGCACCTTGAAGCTGAAAACGTTCCTTCATATCTTGACGAAGACTTGCCTCAGCAGGCAATCGTAAGCGCTTTCAGAAAATATAAGAAATAAGGAGTGACATATGGAAAGAATTGGTGTTTTCGTGTGCCACTGTGGCACTAATATTGCTGGAACTGTAGACGTTGCAAAAGTTGCTGAAGAGCTTGGAAAAGTAGACGGAGTTGTATTCTCTACGGATTACATGTATATGTGTTCTTCTGCAGGTCAGAAGATGATTGAAGACAAAATCAAGGAACTTAAGCTTACAGGTGTAGTTCTTTGTTCATGTTCTCCTCGTATGCATGAAAAAACTTTCCGTGCTTGTGCAGAAAGAGCAGGTCTTAATCCATTTAAGGTCGAAATTGCAAATATCCGTGAACAGTGTTCATGGGTTTTAA
>CAVCWN010000003.1:0-7006 GCA_963605975.1 Desulfovibrionaceae bacterium
TAAAAGGATAATACCGTCGTGATATTTTAACAGTTCCAGCTCTTCTGCCTGGCTGTCCTGCAAACTTGCTTTAGAAATAGAAAGGCTGCCCTTACCAAAAAGGTCTTCCAGCATTTCCTTTGCTTTATTTTCATCAATGTTAATGACTTTTGCCTGAAAGTGCTTATAAGAAGACAAAATGCCTTTTACCCTTAAAGCCAAAGACTTAATGATTTTTAAGCGGCCGTCTTCACCTGCTTTTTCAAGGTAAGAATTTATCGCTTCAAGAATCGAATTGTGGATGAACGAAATACAGTAACGCTGTTTTTCAAGCGGAAGTGCTGCGTTTATATTCTTTGTAAAAAGGGCAAGTCTTTTTTCACTGGCCTCTTTTGCTGCAGTCTGGGCTTCATTTACTTTAGCGTCAACGCCAGAAATAAGGGCAGCCGCACTTTCTTTTGCCTTATCAACAATTCTCTGAGCTTTTTTCTTTGTTTCATTACGTATTTCACTGTCAAGAACTTCTGTTGAACGTAATTCTTCCATAATATTTTTCCTATCAGTGACTTTTCACTTGCCTTTCAAATCATTCAAATCAATTTAAAATCCTTCAAAATCATTTTAAGGCAAATTGAACTTTTTCTAAAAAAGGTCAAATGCGATTTTTAGACCTTTCATTCACTCACCATCCCTTAAAGAGCATCTCCAAAAACTGAAATCTTTAGAGGCACACTTAAAAACTTACATTTGAATTCCTACAGCTTCACGAATTGAATCTGTCAAAGTTTTACGGCCAGGGATATGACCGTTCAATCCCGGAATCTCAACAATAAGAGGGGCCTTGCTTTTTAACTGCCAGTCAAGCACTTCCTTAGAAAGCATGTCTGCCACATCTTCCGTGAGAATCAGGATTTTTGGAATTTCCTGCACTGAAACAATTTTTCCTTTAGAATTTCCGGTTAAAGAGTCAAAGGCTTCCAAAGCTTCCTGCCGGTTATTGACAACCTTTCCTTCAACACCGGCAAGCATAAAGCCTAAAACAATTTCCCTTTCTCCTAGTACAAAATATTCCATAGGGTAAAATTACATAAAGATAATAAGGAAGGCTACGATGAAGCCCCAAAGACAAATACCTTCGGCAAGACCTACGAAAGGAATGGCCTTACCAGAAGCTTCAGGATTTTCACTCATTGCTCCCATGGCAGCAGAACCAATTTTTCCTACAGCAGATGCACCGCCTAAACAGGCAATACCAACCGCAAGAGCTGCAGCCAGATACTTGATGGCCTGAACAAGGTCTGACGAAGAAGAAGCTTCTGTAACTTCAGCTTCACTTTCACCAGCATCTTCTACGGCTACAAGGGCCTGACTTTCGCTAACATTTTCTGCACTTGCTTCCTGTGCAAAAAGACATGTCCAAGATCCAATCATTGTCAAAATTAAAACAACAAAGATTTTCTTATTCATAAAAAATCACCTCTTAAAAGATTCCTTTTTTCTTTGCCGGATTTCCGGCTGATTTATTTTCTTTCCAAAAAAAACTTCAGGCTGCCTAAAAAAAATACAATTTTCAAAGGCTTCCCAAAATTGATTTTTAGAAAGATATTAGAGGACGCAAACTGCAGCCCACCACTTACAATTACTTAGCCATGTCCTTTTTGTATACAAAAGAAAATGGTTTAAATTCGCGGCCCGTTTCGTTAAAGAATTTACTGAAAAATTCATAATACTGAAGGCGGACAACCTGAATGGCAACAATCATTCCTTCAAGGACAATAATTATTGCGTTTCCAATAATGCTGATTATGATGCCAGCAGCTCCCGGGAATTTTTCTACCATCATGGCAATAATAAAACTTAAAACCGCATGGCTTAAAGCAAAGGCACCTACACGAAGGAAGCTGACAGTATTTGAAATGTAACCCGAAAGCACTTCAATTACTTCGACAAGGGCAGAAATTATTCCACTCAAAAAACCGTTTTCAAAAAGAGGCTTTTTTCCTTCCACAAGACGTTCCAATGGTTCGCAGAAAGCGGTCAAAATCAATGTGACTGCAAGGAAAATCCAGTCGACCATCATAGGGCCAATCTTAAAGGCAGCCACCCTGATGGCAAAGAAAATTACATACCAGAAAAAGAGGGCCCCTGAAAGACCGTTTTTTCCAAAAAGGGCCTTTGCCGGACGATGCAAAATAAAATTGTTTATAATATTGATTATTAATCCTGCAGTATTGATTACAAAACCGACTGCAATCGTTACGCCAAAGAAAATAAACATATTCATTACAGAAGAAGTAGAACCGTCTGGCATAAGGTGGATGATTTGATCACGCGGCTGACCAAAAAGCGAAGTTACCCAGCGGCTGAATGGAATGAGCAGACTTTCATTTGCAAAAACTTCACCATTTAAAATACCCATGACCATGGAACTTAAACCAATGCAAATGAAAATAGGACCAAACTTTTCCCAGCCCATCAGTTTGAACTTTTTAGCACTCATCAAAATGCCCACAAGCAAAAGGACAAAACCCTGGCCTGCATCACCAAACATAATGCCAAAAAGCACAGTAAAAAATAATGCTACGAAAGGTGTCGGATCAACTGTGCCGTAAAGAGGAGCACCATAAGAAAAAATCATGCGCTCAAAGTTACCAACAACTTTTCCATGCTTTAATTCTACAGGAACTTTTTCTTCACCACTTTGAACTGATGAAACTTCAGAAGGCATGTAGTGGCGGAAACCAGTACGCTTTTGTGTAAGTTCATCAAGATTTTTTGAAAGTTCGCGTACACGGTATTCCGGGATCCAGCCCTGAATGCGGTAAACATATTCAGTTGATTCAAGTGAAGATTCAATTGCATGCACCTGGGAGCCGACAGAAAATCTTTCCAAAAGGCGGTAAAGTTCATCCTTGTGGGTCTGTGCAAAATTCTTAATTTCAGTCTGCACTTCATCAAGTTCCGCATCCTTTTTATTTTTTTCTATTTGAAGATTTTCTATAACATCATCCGGGATGCCTTTAAAATTTTCAGGCAGCTTGACTTCAGAAAAACCGACTTTTTTAAGTTCACTGTCCATAAAAAAGCGGGCATTTTTTGAAGATGCCACAATAATGTTAGACTTATCATTTCCCAAAGGAAGGACAACAGCCCTTATGCCTAAGCTTTCTTTTAAAGAATCAAAATTTTCCGGCAGGATTTTACCAATTCTCATTGTAAGGTAAGAAAGGCTTTCAAGTTCAGAATAAGAAACCTTTAAATTACTGAAGGCCAAAGATTCCTTGTAAGTTTGATCAATGTGATCCGCCTGATCTTTGACGCTCACAAGTTTTGCCCTCAGCCCATCAACCTTTTCTACAATGTGGTTTGCACTGTCAAAATCTGCTTCTTCAGGAAAGCATGGCTCTTTAGTGTAGTGGTCCAAATCTTCAAGAGAAAGAGTAATTCTTGCCTGATTCAATTTTTCAAGCATTTTTTCATAAGGATTGTCAGTGTCGTTTGAAACTTCGACATCCTGCTTAAACTGAAAATCACCAAAAGTTCCAAGATATGTTAAAACCTTGTGAATGTCTTCACGGTAAACCATCAGCTCTACAAGTTTCATTGGTGTAGTCTTAGCCATTTTTTACCTCCGAAATTCCTGAAAGCAGCATTGCCTCATCGCTTGAAATTCTAAGGCGCAAACTTTCAGAAGCTGTTCTAATATTGTCTAACTCTTCACGCTTCAAAATAAAATAACAAATTAAAGGGCATGCAGAAAAAGGAAAACGGTGAAAAAGTTTATGTGCTTTTTTTACGTGATATGCCCTGAAAGAATTTGTAATCCACCTAGGGTCTACAGACCAGATGACACCATCTTCATGAGGATTAAGCAGCTGTGCATACTTCCACTTTTTCCACTGATCAAAATTATCCGTTTCAAAAGAAAGAATTTTTATTGCCTCGCTGGCCAAAGGATCATCCACCTTTTTTTCTTCATTTGAATAAGCCAGTAAATCTATAATTTCTTCATCTGACATTTTGTAGTAAATGCGAAGGCGCAGGGCCCAAAGAACATTTTGCATTATGTAGTTTTCAGAAATCAAAGCCCTTACCGCATCCCGACATTCGCTGTCCAGCTTTTCTATTGAAGAAAAAATCTGGTGCATGTACTGAATGTCCAGGCGGTGGTCATTGTCCTTTTGCTGACTCAAAAGAGGCACCTTGTCGCACCAGGCAAGAGCCCCCTTTGCAGTCATAGCCTTTAAATCCGGCCATGCTGAATAGTCCAGCATATTAAAAGGAGCAATATCTGCATAATCAGGAATATCTTTTTCGCCCATACAAAGGGCAGCAGAAAATTCCTTTAAATTGTCATAATCATAAAAGTTGATTAAAGAAATTAAAAGTTCTTCCGGCTCCTTATAATTAGAAAGCATCTTTTTGTAATCATCAATAAAGACATTCAAAGCTTCCTTTTCCAGAGAACGGGCAAGAAGTGCTTCCGGCAAGGCAGGCGCTTCTTTTTTAGAAATCATTGACCAAAGCTCACTTAAACTTTTTGCGTTAAATAAAAGAGCTGCCCTTTTTCCAACATAAGAGCGGGCTAAGATTCCACTAGCCTTTGCGTAAACATAAGCATTTGCAGTTGACTTATCCATCGGCATAAGAGGTCTCCTCTTTTTTTTAGATTAACCTTTTAGAAAAACAAAAGGCCAACCTTTAACTAATAAAGTTCCTGACTTAAAATTTCCTCAAAAGAAGTTTCAAAAGCATTTGTATTTTTTTTGCTATTTACAAGGGATTTTTTGTAGTCTTCAAGAGCAGTCTGGCTTTGACTCTTAATTTCTACTTTTTTCTGCTCTTCATTCTTTTCAATCTCTTTGACAATAAGAGAATATTTTTCTTTGAATTGATTTTCTGAATCTGTCCTGGCAAGGGCAATAATTTCGTCCGCAGATTTCTGCGCCTCAAGGATAGATGTAGAAGCTTCCTTTTCAATTTCCATAAGATGCTGGATCACATCAACTTCATCGCTCATATTTTCCACTCCTTACAGCCTAAAGGCCAAACTCTTCTACTTTTACAGCAGCCTCTAAAAATTGCAATTTTTTAAGGCTAACCTTTAGCTTTTCACAAAAAGCATTTTGCAAAAAGCGCTCTTTTAACCGCCTCTAAAATTTCAATTTTTTAAAGGCACCATTATTTTAATTTTAAACCGCCCTCAAATTCCTTTTGAGTCAAATACTCATAAACAGATTCAGGGCTTTCCTTCGACATAATTTCCGTAACAAAAGCAGGATTTTGCAAAACCGCAGCCAGTTCCTTAAAAACCTTAAGATGCAATTCCGTTGCCTGGGGATTGCATGCCAAAAGAAAAACAACGTGAACCGGAGCCTTATCCAAAGAATCATAATCAATTCCCTTGCGGCTGATGCCAATTGCTCCAACCACCCCATTTGCCGACTCCACAACCCCATGAGGGACAGCAATTTCGTGCATAATGCCGGTAGTCATTTTTTTCTCACGCTCATGAAGTGCATCTAAAGCCTGGGCCCGGTCTATGGAAGGCTGGATTTTTAAAACAGCTTCAAGCATTTCCTCAAAAAGTTCATCTTTATTTTCACTTTCAAGGTTTAAAATCACAGCCTTGGAATTAAAAACTTGCTCAAAAACCATAAAGCACCTCGCAAAAACAGGATTTTTTTCTGTTACCTATTACCAAGTTCTACCTAATAAAAGAACAGCTCTTCTACATTTCTAAGAAGGCTGTTCCCTTTAAGTGACCGTAAATTAACTTTAGTTAGCTAAAAAGTTATCTAAAATTATTCAGCTGCAGCATCTGAACTTTCTGTTTCTACAGCAGCATCTTCGCTTTCAAGACCATCTTCTGTAATAACTTCTTCAACAGCGGCCTCAGCTTCACTTTCACCACCTTCAGCTTCTTCAATTACAGCTTCATTTTCAACAGCATCCAGCCAGTTTGCAGAAGAGTCATCTTCTTTTATCAAACCTTCCTGAGTAGCAGTTTCAAGAACCGTGTCACCCTTTGAAGCATCTCCGGCAAATCTGTCAGAGCTAAGGAAAGCAAGACCAAATGCAATCAAAAAGAAAAGTGCAACAAAAACACCAGTTGTCTTTGTAAGAACACTTGCAGACCGTGAACCGAAAGCAGCAGACTGTCTGCCACCAAAAACACCGCCCATTCCGTTTTGTTCATCATTTTGAACAAGAACCATAAGAACAAGAAGGACACTGACAATAATAAAAGCTACAAAGAGGATTGTTCTAACAACACCCATTTTTTTTCTCCAATTTTAATTAATTTCAAAAACAAATTGCAAATAAATATACAGTAATTACTTTTTCAAGTCAATTAAAACAAGAAAGGATTTTTTCGGATTTTTTTTCTTTTGGGCGAATCCCAGCCTTTTGCAGGCAAAAGACTGGGACCGGGCTAAACGGGGTTCCGCTAGCGCTCCAATGTTTTTTTGCAAGCAAAAAAACATCGCCTGTGGCGCCCCTAATATCCCTTTCGCATTTTGAGTCTTTTTTAAATTCTAGTTTTCAGGACTGGAGCGAACAAGGCGGAAGCCAATGTAGTCGCCAGAGGAGTTAGGAGAGTTGAAGGTACGAAAAAAAACCGACGCGCTAAGGGCGCTGTAGCCCCAAGCGCTACCGCGTATGACACGATAATCGCCTGTCTGAGCGCCGTCTGGATCTGTCTCGGTCCCTGTCGATATCGTATCATACCAGTCATAACACCATTCCCAGACGTTTCCGCTCATGTCGTAAAGTCCTAAGCGGTTTGCTGTCTTTTTGCCTACTTCATGTGTTCCTTTTCCACTTGAAGAAGTAGTTACATTGCTTGAACCTGTCGTTCCGCTGTCATTGTTGTAACAGTACCAGCCTACAGCATCTAAGCCGCTGTTTATAGATGCATTGTAAGCAACGTCGCTTGCTGTAGCTGCACCACTAAATGTGTAGTTCCAATCATCTTTACTTGTGTCACCGCCACGAGCTGCGTATTCCCATTCGGCTTCTGTTG
>CAVCWN010000004.1:0-3728 GCA_963605975.1 Desulfovibrionaceae bacterium
TGCCACTTGCTGCGCGCGGTCCTTCGGACGGCCTCCGGCCTGGCTCCAGGGTCGGTTAGGCGTTTTTGGGAATGAAGTACAACTTTCGTAAAGAAAATAGGCTAGGCGCCTTTGGGAAAGGAAGAGGCTTTTCCAAAAGCAGTTGCCAGAATCGCTGTCCTTTTCTTTAAACTCTTAATTGATAATTCTTCTTATAAATGCTAGTATTTGCGGGTATTTCTAAAAAATCATTTTCACTGCTTTTTTAGAGATATCTCTCGAATTTTAAGTCTTTGAAATACAAAGACTTAAAATGTCGCTTTTTCAAAGTTGCCTCTAAAAATTGCAATTTTTAGAGACTCCCTTGCTAATATTTTACAAAAGAGGCTTATTATGCTTACACTCAAATTTGGCGGAACAAGCATGGGTTCTTCTCGCCGCATTCTGGATAGTGTTGAAATTATGTGCGGTCGCGCAAAGACTGATCGCATTAGTGTCGTTGTCAGTGCGGTTGCAGGGGTTTCAAATAAACTGCAGGCTGCTATTGACGGTTGCGTTAAGGATGAAGAACCAGAACTTTATGTTAATGAATTGCGTTCTATTCATTCAAAAATCATTGAAGAATTAAAAAGCGCTTTGCCTTCTTTTGATGATTCTTCTGTAATGAAAAAAATTGAATCTTCTTTTAAAGAACTTTCTGCTTTGCTTAAGGGCATTCAGATTTTTAAAGAATGTCCTGCTTCTGCCCATTGCCGCATTATGGGCATGGGGGAATTGATTTGCGCTCCTATTGTAGAAGAAGTTCTTCGCGCTAAGGGCCAGGATGTTTTGCTTCTGGATTCAAGAAAATTTATTTTTACCAGGGGTGACCAGAAGGAAGGGGATCCGGATTATGCATACTGCCGTGACGCTTTCCAGGACTACCGCGATGGTTCTTCTCCTTCTGCACGCGTTTTGCTTTTCCCAGGTTTTATTTGTTCATGGACAAAAAGAAATGCAGAACCAGTTATGGGGCTTTTGGGCAGAAATGGTTCGGATTTTTCTGCGGCAATTGTTGCTTCATGCCTGGATGCTTCAAGGGTAGAATTCTGGACAGATGTTGACGGAATTTATACGGCTGACCCCCGCATTGTTAAAGATGCAATTCTTGTAAACGATATGACTTATGAAGAAGCCATGGAACTTTCTTTCTTTGGAAGCAAAGTGCTCCACCCTAAGACACTGGCTCCTCTAGCAAGTGCCGGCATTGAAGCATGGAGTTTAAACAGCTACAATCCTGAAGCCCGTGGAACTAGAATTGCCCATGGTCCTTTCCCTAGAGAAAAGTCTGGTCCGGTAAGAGGCATTTCATGTTTAAAGGACTGCGCTATTGTTTCTGTTTGCGGTTCAGGCATGAAGGGCAGAAAGGGAATGGCTTCCAGAGTTTTTTCTGCTGTAGGAAATGCCGGCATTTCAGTTTTGCTTATTACCCAGTCTTCTTCTGAATATACAATTTCTTTCTGCGTAAGAAAGCAGTATGCGGATAAAGTTCAGGATATTTTAAAGCAGGAATTTTCTCTGGAAATTTCTACAAAACTTATTAATCCTATTGTTGTTCATTCTGATGTTGCCATTGTTTCTATTGTTGGTGACGGAATGAAGCAAAAGCGCGGTGTTGCAGGTACTTTCTTTGATGCCCTTGCCAGTCGTGACATAAACATTCAGGCTATTGCCCAGGGGTCAAGCGAGCGTTCCATTTCGGCTGTTATTAAGGCTGAAGATGGTGATATGGCTGTTCGCGTTGCCCACCAGTTTTTCTTTAACACAAAGCAGACTATTCAAGTCTTTGCCTTTGGAGCAGGAACTATTGGCGGCACAATGATTGACCAGATTCGCGATCAGCAAAAGGCTTTACTGGATCAAAATATTGACATCAAGGTTTACGCTATCAACACTATTGACGGAATGATTTTAAATGAAAACGGCATAGATTTGTCTGACTGGAGGGATCAGATGAAAAAGCCTATGTTTGAATTTAATTCTGACAAAAATGTTGACCAGATAATTGAATTTGTAAAGGAAAAAAAGCCGCTGAATCCTGTTTTTGTTGACTGTACGGCTTCTTATGATTTGCCTGACCGTTACCTGGACATTCTTAATGCCGGCATGAGCATTGCTACTCCAAACAAGAGGGCAAATTCAAAGAGCATGGAATTCTATCACCAGTTGAGGGAAACGGCAAACAAAATGCACGTCCGCTTCCTTTACGAAACAAATGTTGGGGCAGGCCTGCCAATCATTGATACTTTGCAAAATCTCTTTAAGTCTGGTGACAAGCTGACTGGCTTTAACGGAATTATGTCTGGTTCCCTTTCTTACATTTTTGGAAAACTGGATGAAGGTAAGAAATTTTCAGAGGCTGTTCTTGAAGCAAAGGCTTTGCGCTACACTGAACCGGATCCTCGTGATGACCTTAAGGGAACGGATGTGGCCAGAAAGGCTTTGATTATTGCTCGTGAAGCAGGTATGGAAATTGAACTGGATGACATTACAATGAATTCCATTTTCCCTGAAAGTTTTTCTCTGGAAGGTTCAACAGAAGACTTCCTTAAAAAACTTCCTGAACTGGATGATTATTTTGCTAAGAAAATTGAAGCTCTTAAAAAGGAAAATAAAGTTCTAAGAATGGGAGCTTCTATAAAAGACGGCAAGGTTTCTGTTGGTATGCTTGAAGTAGGCCCAGACGATCCTTTATATGGTGTTCGCGGCGGAGAAAATGCTTTCGTTTTCCACACTGCCCGCTACACTCCAATTCCTTTGACTGTTCGCGGTTACGGGGCAGGGGCTGGTGTTACAGCAGCTGGTGTTTTTGGTGACATTTTAAGAACTGTCAGCTGGAATCTGTCTTCACTGTAGTAAATGTTGCCTCTAAAAATTATAATTTTTGGAGGCCATTATAATAGGCATCTTTAAAAAATCAGGCAGAAAATTTTCTGGGGCTTGTATGGTTGTTGTTTTAAAAAATGGAATTTCCACAGAAGATAAAAAACGCGTAAGGGATTTGCTCTTATCAAAAAATTTTAAGATTAACGAAATTAATGGTGAAGCAGATACTGTTATTGCGGCGGTGGGCAGGTCTTTTGCAGATAAAGATGAACTTTTAACTTTGCCTGGCGTAAAAGCGGTAATTCCAATTTCGAAACCTTATAAACTTGCAAGCCGTGAGTTTAAAAAAGATGACACAATTGTAGAAATTCAAAATTGTCGCGGTCAAAAAATCAGGATCGGGGGGCAGAGAATTATTTTCATTGCCGGTCCGCAAATGATTGAAAGCCGCGACCAGATTTTTTCAATCGCAAAAAAAGTTGCAGAAAGCGGCGCCCTTATTTTGAGGGGTGGCATTTATAAACCTCGTTTTTCGCCTTACAGTTTTCAGGGGCTGGGCTTGGAAGGTCTTAAGTATTTAAAAGAAGCCGGAAACATGTATGGCCTTCCTATTTGTTCAGAAGTTGTTTCTTCATTGATGATTGATGAAGTGAAAGACTATCTGGATATTTTTATGGTTGGCGCCCAGAGCATGCAGGATTTTGATTTACTAAAAAATCTGGGGCAGATCGGAAAGCCTGTAATCCTTAAAAGAAGTTATACGGCCAGCCTTGAAGAACTTTTGATGTCTGCTGAATATTTGCTTTCTTCCGGCTGCCAGGATGTAATTCTTTGCGAAAGGGGCATACGCACTTTTGAGCATGCCACAAGCAACACTCTGGATT
>CAVCWN010000005.1:0-2030 GCA_963605975.1 Desulfovibrionaceae bacterium
CATCTTTACAAAGTCTAAGGGCTTCTTCCTCTGATTTTGCCTTTTCTGCCAAAAGAAGCATTCTTGAAGCAAGTGCGTAAGTTATTTCCATAATATCATCCGGCCCCTTTCCCAAAAGACATTCAATGCTTTCTTCTATTTCAAGGTAGTTGCCGGTTTTAAAACCTAAAGGTGTGTCCATCCTTGTAAGAAGGGCTACAGCTTTTTTGCCCATAGCTTTTGCTGTGTTTACAAGAAAAAGGGCTAAAGCTTCGGCATCTTTTTCGTTTTTCATAAAAGCACCAGAACCGCATTTTATGTCAAAAACAAGGGCGTCACTTCCTTCAGCGACTTTTTTTGAAAGAATGGAACTGGTGATTAAAGGAATGCTTTCTACCGTGCCAGTAACGTCTCTTAGGGCGTACATTTTTTTGTCAGCAGGGGCAATGGAAGGTGTTTGACCCATCATTGCAAAACCGCACTGTGAAATGATTCTTGCAAAATCGTCAGGGTTCAGATTTACATTATAGCCTTCTATGGATTCAAGTTTGTCTAGGGTACCGCCGGTGTGACCAAGTCCGCGCCCGCTCATCATAGGAATTTGTACTCCACGGGCAGCAGCAATTGCTGCTAAGGGGAGGGAAATTTTATCTCCAACACCACCAGTTGAATGTTTATCTACAAAAGGTCCTTTTAGTGAAGGATATTTTTTTTGCATATCATAAAGATTTATGACTTCCCCAGAATGGAGCATTGCATTTGTAAGATATGAAGTTTCTTCAAAAGTCATTCCCTTAAAAAACACGCTCATTAAAAAAGCTGACATTTGATAGTCCGGAATGCTTCCATTTACATATCCATCAATTAAAAATTTAATTTCTTCCTGAGTTAAAGGCTGGCTTTCTAAATTTGAAGAGCCCCTTTTTTTGATGATTAAGTCTGCAGTTCTCATTTTATCCCACCCAAAAAGTAGTATAACATAATTATATGTTTAAAAAAACATAAATTCCCATAAAGTGTGAAAAATTAAAGGGAAAATTTAATTTTTTCCCTCTACAAAATAGAGTCGGCATTTTTCAGGGTAGCCAAATTTCCTCCGGCAGCATTATTTATGAGGTTAAAGACTAAATTTTTCATTTGCCATGCACTTTTTTGCGGAATTACAAGACTTCTGACTTTTGAAGGACTTAGATCATTTATGGCCGCAATGTAAGTTAAAGCATATTTATCAAGAGGAAAAATTCTTTCCTTTTTGTCATAATGATTTATGCAATTTCCACAGACAAAGCCATTTTTGTGGTGCAGATAAAAAGACTCATTTTCTTTAGACAAAAGGGACTCCTGGCAGTCACAGCAAATGTGAGGATTTACCTGCAATCCCAAAAGGGTAAGGTAGCGGAAAAGAAAGCGTATGGTTCCAAGCCGGGACTCATTTTCAGAAGATAAATCCAGTCCTTTAAGAAAAGCATTCAAAAGGACAAAGGCATTTTTGTAGTCACCGGCAGCCTTTGTTTTTAAAATGATTTCACATGCAAGATTTGCCGCCATCATCTTATAAAGATTTTGCTTCATATTAAGATAAAAATCCTTAACATCAAAATCCTTTATTTTAGAAGTATTTTTTACTTCGTCATTGTAAATGTACAAAATTCCATGGTTAAAGGGCTGCAAAAGTGATTTCATTTTACTTTTTGCCCCTCCATATAAAACAGAAGAGGAAATGCCTGTTTCCGGAGAAAAAAATGTAACAAGGCGGTTAGTTTCACCAAGATTTTTTATTGTAAGAATTACTGCATCAGTGCTTTTATTTCTTTCGCTCATATTTTGTCAAAATTATATTGAAAGCCCTTGAAAATTGCAATTTTTTTGGAAAGCTCTTTACGAAACAACCATCTCTTTACGAAACAGTCACCTCTTTACGAAACAATCATCTCTTTACGAAACAACCACCTCTACACCAAACACACATAAAAAAAATCCCCATAAAACTACACTTTTTAATTCATTCTATAGACATGAACTTTTTATTTCCTTATAATAAAGTATTGAGG
>CAVCWN010000006.1:0-15907 GCA_963605975.1 Desulfovibrionaceae bacterium
ATTTAACATTTCCTTAATTTTGATTTTAAAAATGTTTGCTTTACTTGAAGCATGAAAGTGAAAGAAAAAATTTTTGAAATTTTATTTCTTTTTGCAACTGCCTTTTCTATTCTGGCGGTTTTACTTATTTGCCTTTTTCTTTTTATAAACGGTGTGCCGGCTGTTCAAAAAATCGGTTTCTTTAATTTTATTTTTGGAAAAAAATGGATGCCGGCAAATGACCTTTATGGAATTTTTCCAATGATTGTGGGAAGCCTTTACGTAACGGCAGGAGCAATTATTTTTGGAGTTCCAATCGGGCTGATGACGGCAATTTTTCTTTCAAAGTTTTGCCCTAAAAAATTACACAAAATCTTGAAGCCGGCCATAGATCTTCTAGCAGGTATTCCTTCTGTGGTGTACGGATTTTTTGCCCTCATGGTGATTGTTCCTTTTGTAAGAAAGGTTTTTGGCGGAAACGGTTCTTCCATTTTAACGGCCTCAATTCTTTTGGGCATGATGATTTTGCCAACAATAATTTCTGTTTCCGAAAGTTCACTTAACGCAGTTCCTGAAAGTTACTACGAAGCTGCAAGAGCCTTAGGCGCCACCCACGAGCGGGCAGTTTTTAAAGCAGTACTTCCGGCTGCCTCTTCTGGAATTGTAGCGGGTGTCATTTTAGGAATAGGAAGAGCGATCGGAGAAACAATGGCTGTAATCATGGTGTGTGGAAATCAGGCCAGACTTCCAAGTTCAATTTTAAAAGGCTGCCGAACTTTAACAGCTAACATTGTAATTGAAATGGGATACGCTGCAGACCTTCACCGCCAGGCACTTATTGCAACAGGTGTAGTTCTTTTTGTTTTCATTTTAATAATCAACCTTTGCTTTAACCTTGTAAAAAACAGGGGGAAAAAGTTATGAAAAATATTAAATCAAAAATTGTAAGAGCCCTGGTTTATTTTTGCGCCTTTTTAACCATTTCACTTTTGGTTTGCATGCTTGCCTACATTTTAATAAAAGGCATTCCTTACTTGAACAAAGATCTATTCAGTTTAAAATACACATCCGAAAACTGTTCAGTAATTCCAGCTCTTGTCAACACAGTGACCATGACAGTCATTTCCCTTTTGATTGCATGCCCCCTTGGAATTTTTTCTGCAATCTATCTTGTTGAGTATGCAAAAAAAGGAAACAAGTTTGTAAAAGTTGTCCGCCTTACAACAGAAACATTAGCCGGCATTCCTTCCATAATTTACGGACTTTTTGGAATGTTACTTTTTGTAGGAACATTGCACTGGGGCTATTCTCTTATGGCAGGAAGCGCAACTGTTGCCATAATGATTTTGCCAACAATTATGCGAACAACAGAAGAAGCCCTTCTTTCTGTTCCAGATTCTTACCGCGAAGGCAGCTTTGGTTTGGGAGCCGGCAAACTGAGAACTGTTTTTAAAATTGTTTTACCGCCAGCCATGCCGGGAATTTTAAACGGAATAATTCTTGCAACCGGAAGAGTCGTTGGTGAAACCGCCGCCCTCATTTATACAGCGGGAACCGTTGCTCAAATTCCTGCATCTGTTTTTGGTTCAGGTCGAACCCTTGCAGTTCACATGTATGTTTTAAGTTCAGAAGGGCTCCACACAAATCAAGCCTTTGCAACAGCAGTAGTTCTTTTGATTTTAGTAATCATCATAAATTTACTTTCATCTTTCTTTGCAAAGAAAATTGGAGGACAAAAAAATGGCAAGTAACTTACTTTTGAAAAATACTTTTATGGAAGAAGAAATGGCAAATTTGGAAAATGAAAATACAAATGAAAATGACCTCGCAGTAAAAGACGCAAAAGTTTCCATTCAGGATCTGGATCTTTTTTACGGAAACTTTCAAGCCCTTCACAAAATCAATCTGGATATTGAAAAAAATAAAATTACAGCATTTATTGGACCTTCAGGCTGCGGTAAGTCAACGCTTTTAAAATCAATCAACAGAATGAATGACATGGTTGAAGACTGCTACATTGAAGGCCAGATAAATATTGACGGAAAAAATATTCTGGACAAAAAAATCGATGTAAACATTTTAAGAAAAAAAGTTGGAATGGTTTTTCAAAAACCAAATCCATTTCCAATGAGCATTTATGACAACATCGCTTACGGTCCCCGCACCCACGGAATTAAAAAAAGAAGTCAGCTGGATGAAATTGTCGAAAGGTCTTTGCGCCACGCAGCAATTTGGGATGAACTTAAAGACAATTTAAAAAAGTCAGCCCTCGCACTTTCCGGTGGTCAGCAGCAGCGTCTTTGCATTGCCCGCGCTCTTGCCGTTGACCCTGACATCCTTTTGATGGACGAACCAACTTCCGCCCTCGATCCAATTTCAACTTCTAAAATTGAAGACTGTCTTCTTGAACTCAAAAAAAATTATACGATCATCATCGTTACCCACAACATGTCCCAGGCCATCCGCATTTCTGACAAAACAGTTTTTTTCCTCTTGGGCGAAATTATCGAAGCCGGTCCGACCGACCAGATTTTTTCAAAACCGCAAAAAGCAAAAACTCAGGAATACATCACCGGCCGCTTCGGTTGATTTATTTTTTTTCTTTTGAAGCATACCGCCTTTTGTTAAACGGCCCTTCCGCCACTTGCTTACGCGCGGTCCTTCGGACGGCCTTCGGCCTGGCTCCACGGCCGGCTAGACACATTTTGGAAGAGAAATTCAGTCTTTGTAAAGAATTTAAGCTAGGCTTCGCTGCACTTCGTGCTCACTCCCATCGCGGCTAGGCGCCTTGTGAATAGAAAAATATTTTTCGTAAACCACTTGTGTCTGCCTTTGCAATTTTTTTACTAGACATATATTTTTTTTTTCATGTTAGACTTTCTTAAAGTATGTATTTACTTATAAGTTATTTTTTGGAGTTTACCATGAAAAGAATTGTAAAAAAAATTAAATACCTGTTTTTTATTGCGCTTTCTTTTCTTTTTTTTGCGTGTCCAGATCCTGATAATGAAAATAACATTTTATACAATTACAACGGTAAATCTGTAGGTCTTTCTGTGAATGTAGAAAATAAAACTGATGAAGAAATTGATTTTTCTTTATCTTCTTATTTGTATTCAAGTCAATGGAAAAAGTTTCAGGAAGTTTCTGCTGATGCAAGTGTTGAAGGTAAGCTTGCAGCAAACGAAAAAAAGCAAATAACTTTTAGAGTTATGGACAATAATGTTTTGCATTTTGCAAAGGTCATAAAATATCCTGCTGCTTTTTACTATCAAACTTTGTTCGGAAGCATAAAATATGCGGACTCAACAGAGAAAAAAATTATTGGCTACGATTTAGACAAAGTACAAGTTCCTGATTTTAAGAAAGAAGATTTTTCTTTGACAGGCTTTGGTTATTACTTAGTTGATACATCAATAGAAAGTGATGACGGTTACTTTGGAAAATATGTTGCAGAAAATTCTATTTCCAATGGGAAAAAAGACGGTCTCATAAAATTGAACATTTTAGTTACAGAAACTGAAATACAATATTCTTACAGCGAATAATAATTTTTTAGTGATGGCCTTTTTCTTAAAATAACAGTTAAAAAAAGTTCCCCGCTTTTAAAAAAACAGGGAACTTTTTTTATGACTAAAATTTATTTTTTAGGATACTTCTATTTTTTTTAAACCGTCTGTACAATATTGTAAACACAGTCGCCGGCTTTTTCAATTTTTCTAACCATGTCAATGTACTGAAGTTCGGCCTTAACATCGCTGCCGTTTTCTATGCGCTTTCGGGAAGCTTTTTTAAGTTCTTTCTTTTTAGCATCAATGTTTTCTTCAAAAATTTCGTACTGGGCGCGCTGGTCATTTGAAATACCAAGAGCTATGTAAGTACAAACTTCTTCAAAGAAAATGCGGACAGACTCAATGTAGTCCAAAAGTTCTGCCTTGCGGGTAGGGTTAAGATTTTCTTTATCAATATATTTTGTAAGAGTGTGCATAAGGGAACAACATTCATCGCTCAAGTTTTCAAGAGAATCTGTCACGTGAATCATTGAATTAAAATCGGCACGGTCACTTGCATTTGCGTTTGGCAGACGGGAACAAAGCTGCAAAAAGTTAGCAATGGAATCATTCATTTCATCAATGTAATTTTCCAGAAAGTTGACTCTTTCTATTTCTTCGTCATTGTTTTTTTCGTTTTGAATTGTATTGCAAATGGCATCAATCATTTCCATAACGTGGCCAGACATTTTTGCAATTTCCTTTTGAATCTGGAAAGCATAAATTTCTGCAGAAACGTGGCTGGTTGGAAGAATGGTTGGCAAAGTGTAGTGGCCGGAAAGTTCTGTTTTTTTGTCTGGAATAATTTTTGTTGTAAGGAAGGCAATCTGGTTTACGAATGGCAGGAAAAGAAGTGTTGCCAAAACATTAAAGACTGTGTGAAGCATTGCGATGTGTGTTGTAATGTCATCGGCTGGTGCTCCAGGAACAATTAAATCAACAAGACTTAAGAATGGGCGGAAGAAGCAAAGTGCAATGATTGTTCCTGTCACGTTAAAGGCTACGTGAACAAGAGCCGTTCTTTTTGCATTTGCGCTTGCATGGAATGAAGACATAACCGCGTCGATCGTAGAACCGATGTTTGAACCTAAAACAATTGCAGCTGACAGTTCCCAGCTGAGGCTGCCGTTTGCGGCCATGGTTAAAACGATTGCAGTCATTGCGGATGAAGAATGAATTAATGCTGTAATGGCAGCACCAATTAAAACTCCTAAAAGAAGTCCTCCAATTCCCCAGTCAGCAATTTGCAAAAAGATTTTTGTTGCTCCTTCGCTAAGGCTTAAGCTTTCCTGTAAAAGTCCCAGTCCCATAAAGAGCAGTGCAAATCCCATGAAGCAGTCAGCAAAGTTGTGAATCTTGAATTTCTTTAATCGCTTTAACATAAAGCCTATTCCAAAAAGAGGAATGGCTGCTGCTGAAATGGAAAATGAAAATCCGAACAAGGAAACAATCCATGCGGTAACCGTGGTGCCAATGTTTGCCCCAAAGATTACACCGATTGCCTGTTGCAGTGTCATGATTTCTGCGTTTACAAAAGAAACTACCATGACAGTTGTGGCCCCGCTCGACTGAATGATTGCAGTTACACCAATTCCGGTTAGAACTGCCTTTATGCGGTTGCCGGTTATTTTGCCCAAAAGCTTTTGCAGACCAGAGCCTGCTCCTTTCTGGATGCCGTCGGAAAGCATATTCATTCCGAACAGCAAAATACAAAGGGATCCAATAAAACTTAAAATCTGACCTGCGATATTTAAAATCATGATAACCCATTTTATGCGATTTTACGCATTTTTTGAATAGAAATATATGTAAAATTTTTGTAAATTTTCTTTAAGTAAAATCTATGCGTTAAGGGCAACTCTAAAAAATCATTTTCAATGCTTTTCTAGAGATGCCTCTCGCATTTTAAGCCTTTGAAATACAAAGACTTAAAATGTTGCTTTTCAAAGTTGCCTGTAAAAATTGCAATTTTTACAGACTCACTTAAAGATAATCATGAATGTGGAACCTTTTCCTTCCTGTGATTTTAATGCAATTGAAGCGTTATGATATTTTGCTCCGTGCTTTACGATTGAAAGTCCCAGTCCTGTGCCGCCTAATTCTTTTGACCGGCTTTGGTCAATTCTGTAAAAGCGTTCAAAAATTCTGTCCCGCTCTTTTGAAGGAATGCCAATGCCTGTGTCAGAAACGGTCAGCATTACGCATTTTTTATTTTTGTCCTCTGGGCGCTCATCTGGATCTTCATAAGAAATTACTTCATTTGCCAAAAAGTCTGCATCCTTTGCGTCACAAAGATTTTCACTTTTGATTGTTATGTCAACGCTGCCATTTTCTTTGTTGTACTTTATTGCGTTGTCTGTAAGATTATAAATCATTTCGTAGATGACAGGTGAAACGCCTTTTATGTTTCCGCTGTCACCATAGAGATTTAAAAGTACATTCTTCTTTTTTGCGCTTTCTGTCAGCATGGAAAAAACATCTTTTGTAATGTCCCGCAAACTTAAATCTTCTTTTTCAAGGCTTATGGATTCTTCATCCAGCTTACTCAATTTGATTATATCGTTTACAAGAGAAATTAATCTCTGGCTTTCCTTGTAAATGGTATTTGCAAAATCTACAGTTGTTTTTTCATCGGTTCCGCCGGCTTTTAAAATTTCTGCAAAACCACTGATGCTTGTTAAAGGTGTTTTAAGTTCATGACTGACGTTTGCGGTAAACTGTTTGCGAAGTTCTTCCCTCTGGCTTTTTTCGTAATTTTCTTCGGAAAGTCTTTTTGTAAGCGGTTTAAGTTCCTGGTAGACATCTGCCTTTTCCGGATACAGAAGGTCTATTCTGTTTAATGGCTGAACAATTTTTTTAGAAGTCCAGTTTGCGCTCATTGCAGAAATTATCATTGCAATCACAAGCATTAATCCTAAGACAGGACTCATTCCAAAAATCAAAACACCGATTGTGTGCTGGCTGCTTGAAATGCGAAGTACATCTCCGTTGTCCAAAAGGCGGGCATAGTAAAGAGTTTTTTCTGTCATAGTTGTAGAGAATCTTGTGCTCTTGTAAGTGCCGTCCTGCTGGGCCCCAATAAATTCAATTCTTTTGTAATGATTTTCCATTGTGGAAGGATCTACAGTGTTGTCAAAATAAACAGTGCCGTCAGAATGAATTAAAGTGATTCTGTTTTTGATTTTGAGTTTTGAAAGTGCATCAGTCTTTCCTTCAAGAGCGTAGTCTAAAATTAAAGATGATTCACTTTCCAGTTCGTCAAAAATCTGGCGCTCAAAATAAGAGTACATGTTTAAAATGAAAAGGAAGGAACATACCAGGTAAACAAGTGCTCCGGATAAAAATGAACTCCAGAAAATTCCCATGCTAAGCGACTTTGATTTTTTTTCTTTAAGATTTTTTCTTTCCATAATTTTTCTCACAGAATTTTATAGCCCAGACCTCTAACTGTCTGAATAAGTTTGCCTTCATCATCACCAATTTTTTGCCTTAAAGTTCTTACATGAACGTCAACAGTCCGGCTTTCAATATCAGAATCAATTTTCCATATTGAATCCAGAAGCTGTTCTCGGCTTAAAACATTTCCTTTGTTTTGAATTAAAAGTGCAAGCAAGTCGAATTCTTTTATTGTTAAGAAAACTTGCTTTCCGTTTGCAAAAACAGTGTGCCTTTTAACATCAACTTTGACATTTCCCGCTTCAAGAATTTTTTCACAGTTGTCTTTTGCTTCTACATTTTCGTACCTGCGCAAAACTGCTTTTATTCGTGAAAGCAAGGGCATCATCCCAAAGGGTTTTGTAACATAATCATCAGCACCAGAATCCAGTCCTGTCACAACATCAAATTCAGAACCCTTTGCCGTCAGCATGATGACAGGAATTTTTGAAGTTTCGCTATTGCTGCGGATTTTTTTTAGAATCGAAATGCCGTCTTCTTCCGGCAGCATAATGTCCAGAAGAATTAAGTCCGGCTTTTCACAAGAGAATGTTTTCCAAAAGTCACTTGGCAAAGCAAAATCTTTGCATTCGTAACCCTGGCTTTTTAAAGTGTAGTCCACAAGTTTGCGGATTGACTCATCGTCTTCCAAAAGAAAAATCATACATTAAATATACTATATTTTCTTCAAAATAAATCAATTCTTAAAATGTAAAATCTCTGTTAAATTGATTTTTTGTAATTGATATTTTTCTGCGGATTTTTTTTATGAATGGATTTTTTTTATGCGGATTTTAAAAATGATTTTTTTATTTCAAAAATTAAAAAAGACTACTTGAAAAATCAAGCAGCCTTTTTCTTTTAAGGGAGCCTCTAAAAATTGCAATTTTTAGAGGCAACTTTGAAAAAGCGACATTTTAAGCCTTTGCCTTCGCCTTTGCATCGATTTTTGCATTGATTTTTTTCGTTACGATAAGGAATGCAAAAAGCACAATCAAACCGAATGCCCATGAAAGAATTCCAGAAATAACAATTCCAAAGTGGAGGGTAAGACCTGCAACAACATATGACAGGAATGAAATTACAGCGCATGTTATTGCATAAGGCAACTGGGTTGAAACGTGGTTCACGTGTTCACATTGGGCGCCGGCAGATGCCATGATTGTTGTATCTGAAATAGGTGAACAGTGGTCACCGCAAACAGCTCCTGCCATACAAGCAGAAATAGAAACGATGCGGATGGCTCCTGTTGGGAATGCTGCAATACAAATTGGAATCAAAATTCCGAATGTACCCCAAGATGTACCTGTTGCAAAAGACAGCAAACATCCAATTACAAAAATGATTGCAGGCAGGAAATATTTTAATCCGGCTGCTGAACCTTCAACAATACTGGCAACATATTCTTTTGCGTTCAAACTGTCTGTCATGCCCTTGAGTGTCCATGCAAGGCAGAGAATAAGAATTGCTGGAACCATTGCCTTAAATCCGTCTGGCAGACATGCCATTGATTCCTTGAATGAAAGAACTTTGCGGCACATGTAAAAAATTACAGTGATGAAAAGTGAACCAAATGAACCAAGAACTAAACCTACCGAAGCATCAGAGTTTGAAAATGCGATTGCCAGGTTATGGAAAGATTCTGAATCACTTGTAAAAAATCCACCTGAATAAAGCATGCCCAAAACGCAGAGAATGATCAAAACAATTACTGGGAAAATTAAATCAATAACTTTTCCCTTTGGATTAGCATCTTTCTTTTCTTCGTTTTCTTCAATCTTTTCATTCAATTCTGAAAGTGGATTTTCGTACTTGCGCATAGGACCGTATTCAACTTTCATAAGAACCATTGCAAACATCATTACGATTGTGAGGATGGCATAAAAGTTAAATGGAATGGCCTTGCAGAAAAGCTGGATGCCGTTTTCACCTTCTGTAACGAAACCTGCAACTGCTGCAGCCCATGAAGAAATTGGTGCAATGATGCAGACTGGGGCAGCTGTTGAGTCAATAAGGTAAGCAAGTTTTTCTCTGGAAACTCCATGCCTGCCTGTTACGCTTTTCATTACTGAACCTACTGTAAGACAGTTGAAGTAGTCGTCAATGAAAATAAGGATGCCCAAAATGATTGTAGCAATTTGTGCTCCAACCTTAGACTTAATGTGTTTTTTTGCCCAGTCACCGAATGCAGCCGAACCGCCGGCCTTATTCATCAAAGCAACCATTGTTCCCAAAATGACAAGGAAAACAAGAATACCTATGTTGTAAGAATCCGCAATTGCATTAACAAGTCCGCCGCTAAAGACGTGATCAAGAAAACCTGGGAATCCTGATGCTGCGTTGATGGCATAAAAAAGACCGCCAATCAAAACTCCAAAGAAAAGGGAAGAATAAACTTCCTTTGTACAAAGTGCCAAAACAATCGCTACGATTGCAGGAACCAGGGACCAAAATGTACCAGCCATTTGCATTTTAAATATTTCCTTCCTTATAATTTATTTTTCTGCTACTTTTGTAAAATCTGTTTTAAGAGGATCTTTAACTCCGTCTTCTTCCAGTTTTTCTAGAACACTGATTGCATAATCAATTTGGTCTAGAAGCGATGCAGCAGTGTAAGTTTTAATTTGCTTTAAAGCTTCAATAGATTCTTTGTTTGTCATAAAAACCTCCATTTCCTTTTTTGGATTTTACTCTGATTTGGGATGAGAAAAATCCTTTTAAAATCATACAAGGATTCCCAAGACAATCATTAGAAATCCTTATAAGGGAGCCTCTAAAAAGGCGATTTTTAAAGGCAACTTTGACAATTATAACACTACTTTCAGTTATATGGAAAGTTTATTTATTTAAAAGTTTAGGATTTTCTTTTTGCCATTTTTTGCATAAAAGGATTCCTATCAAAAGTAAAAGCGGGAAAATTACACCGAATAAAAATCCTTTTTTTAGATTGTCATTAAATATAGAAGAAATTTGACCTACGAGGGTAGGACCGCCGGCACAGCCAATGTCACCAGCCAAAGCAAAGAAGGCAAACATTGCAGTGCCTCCCTGTGGCAAAGCGGCTGAGCCCTTGCTGAAGGTTCCAGGCCACATGATTCCCACTGAAAGCCCACAAAGGCCGCAGCAAAGAAGGCTGAGCTGTGGAAGTTCCAGAAAGGCCAGTCCCAGGTAAGAAGCAAGGCAAAGAAGGCAGCTTATAATCATAAAGCGGTCAAGTTTTATTTTGTCTCCGAATTTTCCGTAGAAGGCACGTGAAGACCCCATCAAAATTGCGAAAATCATTGGGCCTGCCAAATCTCCAGCTGTTTTTGAAATGCCCAGACCTTTTTCAGCAAAAGCTGAAGCCCATTGACTTACGCCCTGTTCACTAGCCCCGGCACAAACCATCATAACCATAAGGCACCAGAAAAGTTTTGATTTAAAAAGCTGACTCTTTTTCATTTCCTCCTGACCTTCTGCCATTAAAGGAGCAATAGGAACTTTTAAAAAAACAAATCCATTTAAAAGTGGAAGAAGGGCCCATATTAAAGCCATGATTTTCCAGTTTGTGATGCCAAAGATTTTAAAGAAGATGGTAGAAAGTAAAACGACTCCCACGTGACCCCAGCAGTAAAATGAGTGCAGCATGCTCATTGCCTTTTCTTTGTTGTCTGAAGGGCAGGCTTCTACAACCGGGCTGACTACAACTTCAAGCAAACCGCCGCCAATGGCATAAATCATTACGGAAATGAGGATGCCCGTAAAAGCCGATGGTAAAATTTCTGGCAGGAGTGTTAAAAGAACAAGGCCTGTTACTGTCAGAAAATGGGCAAGTACCATGGAAGCGCGGTAGCCTATTTTGTCTACAAAATAAACTGAAAGCAAATCAACTAAAAGTTGAATTCCAAAGTTGAATGTAACAAGCAGGGTAATTTGTGACAATGGAATTTTGTATGAACTTTCAAAAGTCAAAAACAAAAGAGGCACAAAGTTATTGACAATGGCTTGTGCGATGTATGCTGCAAAACAAGCAACTATAGTTTTGTTATATTGATTCTTCATAAGGGCGAATATATTTTAAAAAAATACTTTCTTCAATTATTTTTTTATGGATTTTTGATTGATTTTTTATTGATTTTTGTAAGAAAGTGGGGAAAGAGTAATGGCTTTCGTAAACTGGCCTCGGTTTCGAAAAACGGCACCTCTTTTGTAAAGCAACACTGCTTTCGAAAAGTGGCACCTCTTTTGTAAAGTGGCACTGCTTTCGAGAAGCAACACTGCTTTCGTAAAGCGGCACCGCTTTCGTAAACAGGCACCGCTTTTGTGAGCCAGGGCTTGTTTCGTAAAGAGGCACCGCTTTTGTAAAGCAACACTGCTTTCGAAAACAGGCACCGCTTTTGTAAAGCAACACTGCTTTCGAAAACAGGCACCCCTTTCCTAAAGAGCCTCCAAAATCATTCAGGCCTTTTTATAATCGCCTTGTCTTTTAAAATCATATTTTTTAAATCCTGGTAGTGGCCCCTTTCGTCAGTGTGGGCAGGGTTAGGCCTTTTCATTTGAGCTATGCCACACATTTCTTTTAGATTTTTGTAGCCTCTTTCCTTCATGAATTTTTTCATTCCCTTTGCAATGTCTATGGCAACATCGGGGTTTGAAAATTTTGCCTGACCGATTTCTACAGCAGCGCAGCCTGCCATAATAAATTCCACTGCATCTTTCCAGTTGCAAATTCCGCCAATTCCTACAACAGGGACTCTTTCTTCTTCCGGCAGTTTGTTTATTTCTTCTATTACATCATAGGCAATTCGTAAAGCCAAAGGCTTTAAGCCTGGGCCAGAATAGCCTGCGTGAACATTGCTGAAAAAAGGTTTGCCCCTGTCAATGTCAATGGCTACTCCGTGCACCATGTTGATTAAAGAAATCGCATCTGCTCCGGCTTTAATGCATGCTAAGGCGATGGGGCGGTTGTCTGGAGCGTTAGGGCTGAGTTTTACCATAAGAGGCTTTTTGGTAACTACGCGGACTGAAGAAACACAGTAGTAGGCTGTTTCTGCACTAAGGCCCCATGCAAGACCTGCCGCTTTTACATTAGGGCAGCTGATGTTTAATTCAATCATGTCGCAGTCACTCTTGTCTAAAAGTTTTGCCCCTTCCACATAAGATTCAATGTCACTTCCGGCAAGGTTTGCAATTACAAGTGGCCCTAAAGTTTTCATTCCAGGCAAAAGTTCTTTTATAAAAGCTTTTACTCCCGGATTTTGAAGGCCTATTGAATTCATGTTGCCACCTGCAACTTCCAGTGAACGTTCCCCCTTGTTACCAATTCTTGGTTCGTAGGTGACGCCTTTTGATGCGATTGCACCCCAGGCATTTACGTCACTTAAGCCGCGGTAGTTTTGACCAAAAGCAAATGTTCCGGCAGAAGCGATTATTGGATTTTTAAAATGAAGACCAGCTATGTCTACGCTTAAATCCACTTCTTCATCGCTTGAAAGGCTTTGGCGTCGTGGAGCAGGTTTTTCAAAATGAAGAATTTTTGCATCAAAAACCGGCCCGTCTTTACAGCACCTTTTTAAACCTTCGCTTGTGTCTATGGTACAGCCCAGGCAGGCACCTAGGCCGCAAAGCATTCTGTGTTCCATGGAAATCCAGCAGGTAATGCCAAGTTCTTCTGCCAGACCTTTTACGTAAGCCAAAGCTGGACTTGGGCCACATGCGTAAATGACCTTGTAGCCTTCCTTTTGAATTTTTTCTTTTGAAAGAGCAGCTGGTAACATTCCGCGAATGCCGGCAGAACCGTCGTCTGTTGTAATAAAAAGATTTTTTGCCTTTACATTTTCAAGACCGTAAAATCCTGATTTAAAAGAAGCGTAAAAATCGTAAGAGCCTTGTGGCAAGGTTGAAGCGAAATTTGCAACTGGAGCCACACCAATGCCGCCGCCAACGATTGCAATTTTTGCCTTGTCAGATTTTGTGCTTTCTTGTAAAAGAGCTTTGTCCGGAGCTGGCCACTGGTTTCCTAAAGGGCCAATGACCGTAACAAGTTCGCCCCTGCCCATGTGGCAAAGTTCCTGGGTGCCCGCACCCTTTTCTAAAATCATAAACTGAAGGGTAACTTCTTTTTGGCCGCTGGAATTTATTTTTTCAAATGAATTGTAAACCGATATGGGTCTGTTGTAGTTTACATTTGATTTTTTGCTTTTGAGTAAATAAAATTGTCCGGCCGCAGGGCTTTTTTGATTTTGCCTTTCAAGCTTTGTTGTAAGCTGTAAAAGAAAAATGTTTTCCTGGTCTTTGATTTTTTCTATTTTTTCTACAGGGCAGTCTCCAAAAAAGAGTAAGCCTTTTCCATTTTCATCAATTTCTGCTACATCCATATTTTTGCTCCCTTTCGTTAGTTTATGCTAACTATACAAGATTTTTTTTATTTGGTCAGCAAGGTTTGAAATTCTTTTTTGAAAATATTTTTTTTCCGTAACTACCTCTACTTCGAAGCCAGCCGTGGCTGCTTTACGAATGGCCTACTCCTATTCAAAAACAGCATAGCCGGCCGTGAAAGCCCGAAGTCACCCGCGACGCAGTTGCGGGTGATGAGCGTTAGCGAAGGCTGCAAGGGCCGTTTGACAAAAGGCGGGATGCTTTAAAAAAAAATAAAAATTAAAAGTGGTAAATTTTTTATTTGCTTTGTGCTATAATTTTTTTTATGGTTAGACAAATGATTATGGGCAACCAGGCTATTGCGCTTGGGGCGTTAAAGGCAGGGGTGAATTTAGTTGCGGGTTATCCGGGCACTCCTTCCAGTGAAATTATTGAATTTATTGCAAAGTATAAAGAGCAGACTGGAACTTATGTGGAATGGTCTGTAAATGAAAAGGCGGCTGTGGAAGTTGCTGCAGGAGCTAGTTATGCTGGCAGCCGCACTATGGTTACGATGAAGCAAGTGGGACTGAATGTGGCTTCGGATCCTGTTATGTGCCTTTCTTATGTTGGGGTCAAGGGTGGCATGGTGATTGTTTCTGCTGATGACCCGGGCCCTATTTCAAGTCAGACGGAACAGGATACAAGAAAGTTTGCTTCTTTTTCTAAACTGCCTTGCTTTGATCCTTCAACTCCGCTGGAAGCTTTTGAAATGGTTCAGGCGGCTTTTGAGCTTTCGGAAAAATACAATACTCCGGTTTTGCTGCGCCCTACAACAAGGGTGGATCATGCTTACGAAAGTATGGAAGTTCCGGCTTTGGAAGCTTGCAGGAAAAATGGGGAATTTGAAAAAGATACAAATCGTTGGGTTATTTTTCCACGGTCTTCTTACATGAACCACAAGCGAATCTTTAAAAGAAACATGAATGTCCTGCCAGAAGAATTTTCTAAAAGCAAGTGGAATTTTATAAAGACTTGTGAAGGAAGAGATGGGGCTTTAGATGCTTCTTCTTTTGATATTGCTTTTGCTGCCGGTGGCATTTCCTACAATTATCTTATGGAAAGTCTTTCTCTTTTGAATTTAAAAGGAGTAAAGGTTTTAAAAATCGGTACCCCTTATCCTTTCCCGGAAAATCTTGCCCTTTCCTTTATGAAAGAAAATTCTTCGATTGTCGTTTTTGAGGAACTGGATCCTGTTATTGAAGAAAATTTAATTTATCTTTGTGGTAAAGAAAATGTTTCATGTAAGATTCACGGTAAAATTGACGGCTTTGTTGAAGAAGCGGGGGAACTTTCTGTTGAAAAGGTGAGTGAAGTTTTGATGGATCTTTATTCCAGAAAAATGAAAGAAGCTCATTTGCTTGAAGATGAATCTAAATTGGATAAACTTATTTTGGAAAGTTCAAAATTGAATGGTTCAAAATTGAATGATTCAAAAATGGAAAGTTCACCTTTGGATAATTCAGATTTGGAAAGTTCAAAATTGAACAAAGTGTCTCAAGTACCTGCTTTGCCTGTTCGCCCTCCGGTTCTTTGCGCTGGCTGCCCACACCGCGCTTCTTTTTATGCTGTTAAGATGGCAATGAAAAATTTAAAGACAGTTTACTGTGGGGATATTGGCTGCTATACACTGGGAAATGCACAGCCCTTGGACATGACAGACACTTGTCTTTGTATGGGGGCAGACATAACTATGGCCCAGGGATTTTATCATACCGAAAAAGACCGCCACTGTTTTTCTTTCATTGGCGATTCTACTTTTTTTGCTTCTGGAATTACAGGGGTTGTGAATGCGGTTTACAATCAGGCAAAACAGACAATTTGCATTTTGGACAATTCAACTACTGCCATGACTGGTCACCAGCCTCACCCGGGAACAGGCCGCACTATGATGGGAGAAATTGTTGAAAAAATCAGCATCAAAAAAATCCTTGAAGCGATTGGTGTAAATCCTGTTATAGAGGTGAACCCTTTTGACCTTGAAGAGGCCATTGAGTCTGTAAAAAAAGCGGATGCTGCTGACGGGGTAAGTGCGATTATTTTTAAATCACCTTGCATTTCAATTGCGTCAAAGCTGGGCTTTAAAGCGCAAAAGCCAAAAGTTGTGGACAGGGAAAAATGTATTGGCTGCAAAAAATGCATAAAGGAATTGGGCTGTCCGGCTTTGTCTTTGTCAAAAGAGAAAAATTCTAAGGGAAAAGAAATTGTGGCTATTGATGCGTCTTTGTGTACAGGTTGCTCTCTTTGCCAAAACGTTTGCCCTGTAAAGGCGATTGGAGAATAAAATGGCAGAAAATAAAATGAATAAAAATATTTTGATTTGCGGTGTAGGCGGTCAGGGTACTGTTCTTGCAGCAAAAGTTCTTTCGCAGGCGGCTCTTTCTAGCGGACAGAAAGTTTTTTCTGCGGAAACAATCGGAATGGCCCAGCGCGGTGGCTCTGTTGTGAGCCACGTGCGCATTGGGGAAAATATTTTTTCTCCTCTAATTCCACAGGGGCAGGCGGATTTAATCATTGCCTTTGAAGCGAGTGAAGCTGTCAGAAAT
>CAVCWN010000007.1:0-3175 GCA_963605975.1 Desulfovibrionaceae bacterium
GATGTGTTCCATTCCAATAGAAATAATAATTTTTACATGCTCATCCGCCAAAGAATAATAAAGTGACTTACCGTCGCGCCTGTAAGAAACCAGACCGGAACTTTTTAAAACGCGCAGCTGCTGGGAAATGGCCGGCTGAGACATATTCAGTGAAGCTGAAATTTGGGTAACATTTTTTTCGCCATCAGTCAATTCAAAAAGAATTTTAATTCTTGTTGTGTCGCCAAAAATTTTAAACAATTCTGAAAGTTCGTTTAATTCTTTTTCAGTAGGATTAATTGATTTCACTTGAAAGCCTCACAAAATACGATTGAATCACTATTCATATTAGTATTTAATTATATAATTTTCAAGTGATAAATGTTCAAGAAAAAAAACTTGGCAGACTTAAAAGATTTTTTTTTAAGCTGATCTTAAACAAAAAAAATCAAAATAAAATTACAACCAGTCTTTAAAATCCGCTTTTAATTTTTCTGCACTTTCGAATTTAAAAGATTTTATACCCAAAGAAAGGGCCGCCTTTACATTTTCTTCCCTGTCATCCACAAAAACAGCATCTTTTGCATCCACATTTTCTGCCAAAAGAATCAACTTCCAGAAATCCGCATCTGGTTTCGAACAGCCTAAAAAATGCGAAGTGTATGTCTGGTCAAAAATCTGGTAGTCACCCCTTTCCAGATGATTCAAATAATAAGATTCAATTGTGTTTGTTCCCGCAACAACCCTGTGACCCTTTTTCTTAAGAGCTCCAACAATTTCCCAGCTGCCTTCAATTTTTTTCGGATGAAAAAGCATGTGAAAATAATCGCATGAAAAATTCAAGTCAGGTCTGCGGCTTAAAAATATTTTTTGAAAATCCTTAAAATTTATTTTTCCATCAGAAAAGGCTTCAAGAATATTTCCCTGGCCGTCAGCAGCTTTTTCACCACCGCAAATGTCATAAAAATCTTCCAGACTGATTCCTAAAATTTCACAAAGGCGGGGGTAAATTTTTGCCGTACTTGTAATTACGCCGCCAATATCAAAAATAAAAAGCATATTAAATCACTTTTTCCAGATCAGAAAATTTTTCAATTGAATCAAAAGCGTCATCCACTTTTCCAAAACCGTAAGCTGCCCAAATAAAAGGAATGCCTGCCTGCTCACAAGCGTCCTTGTCACCCTGGGTGTCACCCACATAAACCGGGGCCGTCAACTGGTTTCGCTGGACCAGATACATTAAATTTTCGCACTTGCCCTTTCCCGTTCTGCCAAAAGATTCCCAGTCTTTTATGTAAGGCCTTATGCCAGTTTTTTCCATGACCAGTTCAATGTAACCTTCATGGCAATTTGAAACAATATAAAAATTATGTTCACTGGAAAGGCGGCAAAGTGTTTCTACCACACCAGGGTATGTCAAATCCAAAGTGTTTTCGCCCAGGGCAATCTGTTCAAGGGAACAGCATTCTTCAAGCAGGGCCTTGCGCTTTTCTTCGTCCAAGTCAGGCCAAAGGTCACTTGCAATCACATCCATAGTGCTGCCAAATTCCCTTTGCAAAACTTGAGCCGTCACAGGAGGCAAATCCAGTCCCAGTTTTTTTATAGCCTCATTCCAGGCCATAGAAACAAGGCCAGTCGTATTCCAGATGGTACCGTCAATGTCTAAAATAATTCCATCGTATTTTTCAAAATCCTTTTTCATTTTTCCTCACAGTAAAAGGCAAACCCTGCCGCAAAAAAATCAAAGTTCAAATCCGCAAAAAAAATCCGCAAAAATTATTTTTTATTTTTGGCAGACTGCAGGGCCTCTTTTTTCAAAGCCCTTTGTGCAGCCTTAAAACTTTCTTTTTCTTCCCTTTCGATTACAGAAGTTTCTTTCATCTGAATAGATTCATCCCAGCCGTAAAAAAAGCAACCATCCTGAACAGTAAAAATTATGTCATCAACATAAGCATAATATTCGCCGTCATTTTTTGACTCGCCATTGTAGTACAAAATAAGTTGACCATCCTTTTTAGGATTGCCGTCATATTCACCCTTTCGCTTAAAAAGAGTTTCTTCACTTTCGCTGCCATTCGCGTCACTTCTTTCAATATGATTTTCTTCAGTTTCTTCAAAAGTAAAATCATTGGGATTAAAAACAATTTGAATTTTACTGTCAATTTTTTCTTCCCACTTTTCGTCAACAGTCTGACTGGTCCCCAAAAAAACAATATTCTTTTTTTCGCAGGAAATAAAAGTCAGCGAAAGAAGAGCAAAAGCCGCTAAAATAATTTTTCCATTTTTATATTTTTTCATTTTCCCATCCCGTAAACAAATCCATTATAAACGATAATTATTTTTTTTAAATACCCCAATTTTTATTTTTTTATTTTTTTTAGAAGCATACCGAATTTTGTTAAACGGTCCTTTCGTGGCTCGGCTATTCGCCTCGGTGCTTCGCACTTTGCCTGCGGCAAACCACTACACGACCGGCTAGGCGTCTCAAAAAAAAAGAAATACTTCATTCCTAAAGCACATGCTGGAATTGTCAGGAAACCTGGCAGGGCAAAATGTCGTAACGACTAAGCGCTTTTTGAATAGAAACATTCCATTCGTAAAACTCCGACAGGCGATTGCCCCGACGACTGCTTTTGAATAAAATATTCCCAAATGCAAAACATGAACATTCTTATTTTTACAGGCGGACTTTTTCCTTTCCCCCAGCAGACACAAAAATATTTTTCCAGCACCCATTTTGATTTTGTAATAGCAGCAGACTCTGGTCTTGAAGCATGCCGTCTTTACGGTCTTAGTCCAAATTTAATTCTTGGCGACTTTGATTCTTTAAAAGACAAAAAACTCCTTTCACTTTACCCCAAAGAAATCATAAAAAAATTCGACTGTGACAAAGATTTTACAGACACACAACTGTCCCTTATGGCAGCCCACAAGCTGGCAAAGGAAAAAAATGCAAATCCTTTTATAACTTTAGTGGGAGGGGACGGCGGCAGAATTTCACACCTTCTTTCCATTTACAATTCTTTTTCTACAAAGTTTAGACCAGATGTCTGGCTTTTAAAAGAAGAAGCCCTTTATTTTTTACAAAAGGGCCAAAGCATTTTCATAAGCGATTTAAAAGAAAGTGACAGTCTTTCCATTTGCCGGACAAGCGATTTTTTTACTGGCGGAAAAATAAAAGCACAAGGTCTTGAAT
>CAVCWN010000008.1:0-10765 GCA_963605975.1 Desulfovibrionaceae bacterium
AGTCCGCCCTGTAGCAATGCGAAGCAGTCGGCCCGCTTGCGGGACGACCGAGCGGCAGCGAGTTGCGGAAGGACGGTTAGGAAAAGGGTTTTCTCCAAAAAAAGAAAAAGAGACTGCATTACAAAATATGTAAGGCGAAAAACTGGCGGCTTCTGTTTGCAAAAAGCGCACTTCGAAAACAGCCGGCCCCTGTTTGAAAAAAAAGTAAGGCGAAAAGCCATTTGCGAAAGTGGCGGCAAAATGGTAAAATTGGGCTATGACCGAATTATTATCTCCTGCTGGAAATATTGAAGCTCTTGATGCTGCCATTGGTGAAGGTGCAGATGCAGTTTACTTGGGTTTGAAAAGTTTTAATGCCCGCTTAAGAAGTTCCAACTTTGCATGGAATCAGTTTGAAGCTGCGGTTTCTTCATGCCACCGGCTGGGCAAAAAAATTTATGTTACCGTAAACACTGTTTGTCAGGAAAATGAAACGGAAAGGCTTTACCGCTTTCTTTCGTATTTAAATAAAATTGGACCGGATGCTCTTATTGTTCAGGATTTGGGTGTAATCCGCATGTGCCAGGAATTTTTCCCGGATTTGGAATTGCATGCTTCGACACAAATGAATGTTGCAAGTGCAGACGCTGCAAACCTTTTGTCTAAGCAGGGACTTAAAAGGGTTGTTTTGGCCCGCGAACTGGGGCTGGATGAAGTTGTAAAAATCAAACAGTCAACGAATGCTGAACTTGAAATGTTTGTGCACGGGGCCCTTTGTGTAAGCGAGTCTGGCCTTTGTCTTTTTTCAAGTTACTTGGGCGGAAAAAGTGCCAACCGCGGAATGTGTACTCAGGCATGCCGCCGCTACTACACGGCAGAGGTGCCAGGTGGAATTGAAAAGGGATATTATTTTTCTCCATGCGATTTGGAACTTATAAATCATATTCCGGAACTTTGTGATGCTGGAATTGACAGCTTTAAAATAGAAGGCAGAATGAAAAGTGCAGAATATGTTGGTTCTGTAACTGCCGCTTACCGCTACGTAATTGACCATTACAAGGAAGACAGAAAGGGTGCTGTTGCCGAAGGAAAGCGCATGCTTGCAACAGATTTTGCCCGTAGCAAAACTGACTACTGGTACGGTTTTAAAAATCTTTCCCAAGGTGTTGAAGAAGCCGGTCAGAAAATTCTTAATCCTAACCAGGCTGGTGGAACAGGCATTTACCTTGGAAAAATTGCTGATTTAAGGGAAGCGTCTGCCAGCGAAAAAAATGAAGCAAACACAAACCTTTTGCGGTCACAAATGCGAAACGAAGAAAGAGAAGCTTTGCTGGAAGAAACAAGCGATGAAATTTCTTCTCCGAAAGGAAGTGTTAGGGAAAGTGGAAAAAGCCAAAAAGAAAATTCGAAAGAAAAGGCTTTTTCTTCTATACAGATGGCGCTTTTAAAAGGTGGTTCTTATGATCCGGATCCTGGTGACAGCATAAGACTTCACAAAAGCGATGACACAGGCCGCCTTAGTCACAAGGTGCGTGTTGTGCGAACTGATGACCAGGGGCGAAAATGGATTGATGTTCCACAAGGTTTTACCCGTGGCGATTCAGTTTATCTTTTGCAGACAAAGTCTATGTCAAAAAGGTACAGACGGGTTCTTCCTTCGGATTTAAGCCGCTTTAGAAAACAGCCGTCCAACGAGCAGCTGCCGGTTTTGGATTTGACAGTGGCAGAAAAAAATCAAATGTCATTTTTCCCGGAAGGTTTGTATGTTGGCATTTCTACCATTCAAGATGCCCACATGATTCAAGGGTTGCACCCCGTAAGAGTTTTGCTTGAATTGAATTCAGAAACCGAATATGACTTACTGAATAAGGACAGTCCGCAAAAACCACTTCTTCCTTATCCAAAGAAAATGCTCTTTTTAAATCTGGATCCTTTTGTGGCTGAAGGAAGTGCAGTTCATTTGAAAGAAGTTCTTGATGCCCTGATTGAAAAGGGGTGGACGAATTTTGTTGTAAATAATCTGGCCCAGATAAACATGCTGAAAGGTAAAAAAGTAAATCTTTTGGCAGGTCCATATCTTTATACTTTTAACCGCTGGGCTGTAAGTTTTCTGGAAAATCAAAATGTGATGAACTACATTTCGCCTCTTGAAAATTCCGAAGAAAATTTGAAAGACACTTTTTATGCCAAGGGTGAAAAAGACAGAGTTTTGCTTACTGTTTTTGCCTACCCTCAGCTTTTTAGAATGCGCTTTAAATTGCCTTCTTCTTATGATTTTACTTTTTTCTCTGACAAGGAAGGTTCTTCTTTTAAAGTGAACTCTACTGTGGACGGTTCTTTTGTTATGCCAGAATTGCCATTTTCACTTTTAGACAAAATGAATTCCCTGCATTCCAAAGGCTTTACCCACCAGCTGATTGATTTTTCTAAAACAAGGGTTTTAAAAAGCGACATCCGCGATATGATAAAAATTATTCAGTCGAAGGACGTCGTACAGGGGGCTTCACGCTTTAACTGGAAAGACGGTTTTTACAATCCTGAAAAAATTGAAGCTTACCAGGAAAAGGCAAAACGCCAGGCAAAGACGGACTGCAGGAAGAATACCTCCTCTTTACCTGGCAAGAGAATCTTGTATGCAAAAAAAGAATCCAAAAGATAAGGTCATCTCTAAAAAAAAAACTGATTTTTAGAGATAGCCTGAATTAAAAAGAAGGGGGTCTTTTTTTTGCTAGGAGGTACAAAAGCTAAAGCCTTCCCTTCTTTTTTTTACTTTTACAGAAAATTGAAAATTTCCTTTGCGCTTTCCTTTTGCTTAGAAAGCTACTTCTCCATTTTCAACTTCTTTTTCCGCAGCAGCAGCTGCTTCTGCTAGCATTGCAAGTTTCTGTTTTTTTGTAGCTGGCGGGTTTCCTGCAAAAGCTGATGTAGGACCCTCCTTTTCAGCATCTACTTTTCCTTCTTCACCTTCCTTTTTAAAGTAAGGTTTGAATTCAACATGTTCTGCAATGACTTTTACTTTGCTGTGAGCCTTGCCATCTGTGTCTGTCCAGCGGTTTTGCTTAAGGCGGCCAACAACACGAACGCCTCTTCCTTTAGGGCACCACTTTGCGCAAACATCAGCAAGATTTCCAAAAGTGTCAATGTCAAAATACGAAACCTCGTCCTGCGAATTTCCATCTGCAGTTTTAAAACGGCGGTTTACCGCAATTGGCAAAGTGCAAACCTTGCCACCGTTAGCAAAATCTTTTAGTTCTGGCTGACGGGTAATGTTTCCTTCAATAATAATTGAGTTAAGCGAATTCATAATTTCCTCCACGGTTTTATTTGCCCCAAAAGTGTGCACTTGTTTTTGGAAGCGTCACTTATATAATTGTTTAAAAAAATCAGAAATGTAGACAAATTGTGAATTTTTTTTTAATTTTTTTGTTGGGGGGAAATGCTTTAAAGGAAGTTTTTAAAAATTGCATTTTTTAGAGATGCCTTCGAATTTTAAGTCTTTGAAATACAAAGACTTAAAATGTCGCATTTTCATAGTTGCCTCTAAAAATTGCAATTTTTTAGAGGCTCCCTGTCATAAAAGAAATTTTTTCCACTTACAAAAATTATTTTTGATTTTTGCCACCCCGCTTTTGTCAAATGTTTTTGCGGGGCGTTTTTATTTTAGGGAGCCTTTTACTGCTTTTCATTTTTTTGGGATTTTTCTTCATCTTCTTTGTCTGAAAATGGGGCCATTAAAAGTGCGTAAATTGGACTTGCCACTAACCAGATAATCCATGTGCCTTTCCAGGCGCTTGAAAGAAAACTGATCAAAAAATAGAGGAGTGTGATAAAGGGCCAGTAGGCGGTTTTTAGGATTTTTTCGAGTGTTGATTTTTTTTGATTCCTTTTTGCTGCCTGATCTGTACCTTGACCTTGAGACGATTTTTTTTCTTCTAGGATTTCTGCAATTCCTAAATCTTGGGCAAGGTCTTCCAGTTTTCCAAATTCTGCAATTACCGTGCCAATTGCTTCGTTTTCGCTTTTGCCCTGGCTGATTAGTTCTGCGTACTTGTCTTCCATCATCTGTAAAAGTTCCGCCTTTGCCTTTAAAACTTTTTCTGTTAAAGGCAGGTTTTTGAACATTGCTTCAAGATAATTTTTGATGATTTCCATAATTTGCCTCCTTTTCAAGTAGCCTTTTGCTTTTGGCATTGCCTTATTTTTTTATGAATTTTTCTACAACTTCCTGGGTCAGTTTCCATTCATCGCATTTTTCTTTGTAATAAGTCCGGCCTTTTTTTGTGATGCGGTAATAGGTGCGCCGCTTTCCGCTTTCTGCAATTTGCGAATATGATTCAATGTAGCCGTTTTCTTCCAGACGGGTAAAAGCTGAATAGAGGGTTGTTTCTTTGATGATGTATTTTTCTTGAGTCAAAGATTTTATTTGCCTGGAAATTTCGTAGCCGTAAGAAGCTTCTTTTAAGAGCAAAAATAAAATCATTATATCATTGTAACCCCGGATTACATCGCTGCTGATTGAAAGCATTTCTACCTCATCATTTTTTTTTACGACTGACAATGTAACGTCTGTCGTAGTATGTTTGACATAGTATAATTTACATGGCAATTTTCTTTCTGTCAAGTTTTATTTGCGGGCAGAATAAAAAAATATTTTTCTGTAAAAAAATATTTTGCAGGATTTTCTTTCTTAAAAAAATAATTGTAAAAACAAAGCAGGCCGCAATAGCTCCTGGACCACCCGCGAAGCTTGTTTCAACAAGCGAAGCGGAAGAAAAAAGTGTCGCTATTTGCGGCACTTTTTTCTTTGAGGGTTACCGAAGTGGGTAAGGGGCTTTGGAAAAAAAGAGCCTTGCCCCAAAAAAAATTGAAATTAGGGCAAAGTTAAGTTATAATTTGAAAGATATGGCTACGACTTCAAATATTTTGACTCTTTTGAAATTTTATTCCTCTAAGCAAAAAAGGCCGACTGTGGATTTTGATGAATTTGACAGTTACATAAAGCGCTACGCCCAGCACCATCTGGCGGAAAATGCGGACCTGGCTGATTATGTTGATTCAAAGAGTGACCGCTTGAGGCAGGAACTGGACAAGCTGGTGGAAGAAAAACAAATTGCTATTAGCCACACAAACAATGGTAAAGAATATATTTTTGTTCTTTCTTTTTTGATTCAATATTGTGCTTCCCGTTACGAAGAAATTCAGCGCAATCTTAGCATTCCTTTTCCTAACGCTACGGATTTGCCAAAACATGTTCCTAACGAAGTGGTGACCCGCAAGCAGGCTATTGATGTTATTTACCAGCGACTGGAAAAAGAGGAGCTGAATGACAGGACTTTGTGGGCCCTGGTTTTGAGCGACAAGGTTCCGCCTATTCTTTTTCCTTCCAATGTGAAGGTTACTTTTTTGATTGAATGTGCCATAAACAAACTGCATGACATGCTGGGCAAGGAAGAAGTTCACGATTATTATCTGAAGAAGTTGACTATTTCGAATCCGGGCAAGGAACTTTCCATAAAAAACTTTTTTACAAAATTCTGTTCTAAGCCAATGGACACTCTGGAAGCTTTAAAGCAGACGGGGGAAGGTTTTTATTACTGGAATCAGTTTTTCCATTTTATTAAGCAGGATTTTAATAAGACAAAAGATTTGACTTTGGAAGATACAAATATTTTGCAGTCTGTGGCTATTGTTGAACTGGCAATTTCTTTTTACAAAACGGCTTCTACCCACAGGATCCAAAAGGAAACTGCTTTTAGAAATTTGGACATGCTGTTGCAGCAGCCGCCTTACTATTACACTTACGCTGACATTACAAAATTTAAAGATCCTAATGGAATTGATTTGCTGGGCCAGTATTCCGAGGAATCTTTAAAAGGCTATTTGAAAAATAAAATTCAGCATACGGTTGGAAATGATTTGCCGGACATGCTTACTTTTACCCTTGATGAAGGCGAGGATTATTTTATTCTTAAAGAAAAGGTTATGCCCCTCATGATTCGCTTGTGTCATGATGCCAGGGCGACTGTCAGGTCCAGCCTTACAAGTGTCTGGCAAACTTACCTTGTGAATTTTGAACAGTTGCCGGAAATGAAAGATGACAATGCTTTTGAGCGCTGTTTGCAAAGAGAAGTAAAAGCTTCTGATCCGGTTTTGTATGCTTTGCTAAACACGGCATTTTTACCAGTCCTTTCTTATGAAGACCAGACGCCGGGAAAACTGACTCTTTACCGCAACAACCAGCTTATTCCCTACAGCGAACTTTTGATGGTGGGCCGACAGGAAATTCTTTCTGATGCAAAAATAAAGCTGCCTTTCTGGTATTCAATGCCAATCGTAATATGGTTTATGTCTTTGCTTTTGCACAAGCCCAAGTCTAAAACAAAAAAGGTAAAAAAAACTGCCAGCGAAAAAGTTCACGCAATGCAAGTGGAAGAAGAACGTCTTAAGGACGAAGAAATTGAGCGTAACGATCATTCGGATCCCAAGTTGAGCCGCAAGAAGGAACTTAGAAAGGCTGCCGGAGTGGCAGAAAAAGTTTTTGTTCCGGAAAGTTCAACTTTAAGCCGAGAATTGATTTCTTACTGTCACGAATGGAATAACCGGATTGGAAAGGAAAATTATGATAACCTTACAGAAGACGTAAATTCTCTGGTGCGTGATTATATGCGGAAAGTTTTGCGGACATTAAAGGCCGAAAGTTTTAACGCTGACCGCATTCAAAGTTTAGCCCAGTCTTTGGTGGAAACGCCCAGCCTTTTGAAAATCCAAAACCACGAGGCCTTAAAGCGCTACGTGGAACTTTATATTGTAAAGCTGGTAAAAAATATTCCTTGATTTTTTCTTAGAAGTGTCAGGACTCCCTTTAAAAAATAAAAATCCCCAGGCTGGAAGGTCCGGGGATTTTCTTTTATTTGTCACTGCTCTTTTTGGCAGGGGCTTTTTTTGTTTTAGTAGCTTTTTTTGCTTTTTCTTCCAGTTCGCTGGCGTGTTCTTCGGCTTTGATTATTTCGTAGAACTCTTTGCCTTCCATGGTTTCTATTTCCATGAGGCGCTTGGCTATGAAGTCTAGAAGCTGCTTTTTGCTGGTCAAAAGTTTTACTACATATTTGTAACGCTCATCGATTGTAGAAGAAATTTCCTGGTCAATGTACTTTTGCGTGTCTTCGGAAAATTCGCGTACAAGTGTTGGTTCAGCTGCGCCATAACCACCGCCGCGTTTACCCAGAGTCATGTTCTTAAACTTGCTGCCCATTCCGTAAACCGTAATCATGTCACGTACAATATCTGTTGCCCGCTGAATGTCATTTGAAGCACCGGTTGAAATTTCACCCAACATAACTTCTTCGGCTGCGCGGCCACCCAGCAAAGTGTCTATTTCGTTGAGCATGTCTTTTTGTGTTTTAAAGAAACTTTCTTCCTGTTCGCGGTACTGGGTAAATCCTCCCACACCGTGTGAACGTGGCACAACTGTAATTTTGTTTACCGGCGGATAGTCTGGGGTAAAGGCTCCCACTAAGGCGTGGCCTGTTTCGTGGTAGGCTACAAGAGTGCGCTCCTTGGCATTTTCACCGCGTGTTTTCTTTTTAAGACCAATGCTTACTTTGTCTATGGCTTCGTTCAAGTCTTCCATGGCAACTTTTTTGCGGCCATTTCTTACGGCAAGCAGGGCTGCTTCGTTAATGACATTGGCTAAATCTGCACCGGCAAAACCTGATGTTCCGTGGGCAATTGAGTTAAGGTCAACGTCATCTTCCATTTTGACATTTTTTGCGTGAATTTTAAGAATGGCTTCGCGGCCTTTTACGTCTGGTCTTTCAACAGGTACCTGGCGGTCAAAGCGGCCCGGGCGCAAAAGGGCTGGGTCTAACACGTCTGACCGGTTTGTTGCTGCAAGAACAATAAGACCTTTTTCGTTGTCGAATCCGTCCATTTCTACAAGCAACTGGTTTAATGTCTGTTCGCGTTCGTCGTTGCTGGAAAGGCTGTTGGCACGGCTTTTACCAATGGCATCAATTTCATCAATAAAGATGATGCATGGAGCTTTTTCGCGGGCAGTCTTAAAAAGGTCGCGTACACGGCTGGCTCCTACACCAACAAACATTTCTACAAAGTCTGAACCTGAAATCCTGAAGAAAGGAACTCCTGCTTCACCGGCAACTGCGCGGGCAAGAAGAGTTTTACCTGTTCCCGGAGGTCCAACTAAAAGAACACCCTTTGGAATTTTACCACCAATGTCTGTGTATTTTTTAGGATTTTTGAGAAAGTCTACAACTTCCATCAATTCTTCTTTTGCTTCGTCAACACCAGCAACATCAGCAAAGCGGGTTTTTACCTTGCCTTCGTCAACAGCTTTGTTTTTGCTACCATTGCCAAGTACGCTGCCCATGCCTCCAACTCCGCCCATTTTGCGGAAAATAAAGAAGTAAATAAGGAAAAGGAAAAGCATAGGTACTGCCAGCTGGATTAAAAGTTGCAGCAGGTAGTTGTTTGATTTTGTGATGAATTTGTAAGTAACGCCTTTGGCATCCAAAAGGTCAATGAAACTTTGCATCAAAACGCCGGTCGTTCTGTAAACTGTGCCTTCTGATGTGGATGTAGAGAAAAGTTGTGAAATTACAGAAGTAGAGGCATCCTGACTGGTGGCTTCTTTTGTGTAACCGGTGAATGTTGATTCCCCAATTTCTACACGTACGATTCTGCCGCTTTCAACATAGCTTCTGAATGTTGAATAGTCGATTACTTGGCCGCTTGAGTGAGGCGTTAAAAGCAAGTTGAAAATTACAATTATTCCAATAAAAATTATAAGGAAAACCCAGAAAGGCATTTTTTTCGGTTTGCCGGGACCTTTTTTATCTTTGTCATCCTTGTTGTCTGTGGACAATTTAAAAAAGTTGTAAGGATCGTCCTTGTCGTCTTTTTTGCGCTTGTCGTTTTCGTCGCTCATTTTTTACTCCGTAGGCAATGCTATTGTTTATAAATATAGAATAAATTTCGTAAATAATCCACAAAGAAACAAAGAATTTATCTTTTGCTTTGGGGCAAAAAAAAACGGCACCTTCAAAAGTGAATTTTAAAAGGTGCCCTGTAATGGGAGCCTCTAAAAATTGCAATTTTTAGAGATACCCTAATGTGATTTTTTTTGTTAAAAGGAACTTAAGCGTTTATGAAAACTCTTGTACCGCATTTTGAATCCTGGGAGTAAACTGACTGGTGGTTTTTGTAAGGATTTTTTAAATTGAGCATTTGAGACCTCAAGTCCGCAATGTGATTTTTTAACAGGGAACGATTTTTTTCATTTTGTTCCAGGACTTGCATTTGTAAAAGTTCCAAATCCTGCTGAATCTGCTGGATGGGCAGGGCTTCCGAAGGGCTGGCGCTTGCTGCGTCACAGGAATGGTAAAGTTCCTGCATTGGCATAATGACTTTTTGCAGTGAACCAATGCTTTGAACAATTTGTGTTTCAAGTTCGCTGTGGGCAATAAGGGCGTCTGCGTCTTCATTAGAAATTTTGCTTTCCTGCATTTCAAGTACATTCAGGTAAGCTTTAAATTTTGCCCTCTGTTCTTCCAGTAAAGAACGAAATTTTCTGAGTATTGCTATTCTTTCGTCAAGTTCTCTTTGTGTAAGTTTTTCTTTCATATTCCCCTCAATATGATGCAGAATTTATAGCCACTTTTGTGACGGACTTTTGTATGATCTTAGCCCGAGATGTTTACGAATGGCCTGTCCTGCGGAATGTTTGTCTGGGTGTTGGCGTTACTGTTAGCCGCAATAACCCAACTGTCGCGTAAATCCGAAAGCATTTTGTAAATGTCTGACAAAAGTTTTTTGTCATGCCTTAAGCTACATTCCAAAAGCTTTTGGTTGAACCATATGTAAAGTGACATAAGATTTTTTGCAATCTCACCGCCCCTTTCCATGTCCAAACTGATTTCAAGTTCCGTGATAATGTCACTGACTTTTTGAAGGTGATTGCCATATTCTTCAGTATTTTCTGCCTTGACTTTGTTGTTGTCATCAACAAGGGCAAGAGCTTTTTCCAAATTGGAAACAGCTGCTTCGTAAAGCATAACAACTAATTTGCCCTGACTGGCGGTTTTTACCCCGATTTCCTGGTAAGCCTTGCAGCCACCGTAAGCATTTGCACCGTATGTCATATTTTGCTCCATCCCACCTTCTGTACTTCCCCTAACTGAAAATCCCAAAGTACAGTTACCAAAATTTTCGGAATTTAAAATGAGGAGTTTAGTTTTTTTTTGTGGATTTTTTATGGATTTTTTATGGACGGCATGTGGATTTTTTTTTGTGGATTTTAGCCACTTTTTGAAAAATTGATTTCTGTTTTTTGAAAGGATTTTTGTCCTTTGCGGTAGGGATAGGAGGGCCGCCGAAGGTGTTCCTGTGGGGGATTTGGGAAAAAAGACCTTTGTAAAAAGAGAGGTGTTTCTTTACGAAAGAGGTGACGCTTTCCAAAACAGCCGCTGCTTTACGAAAGACGCACCTCTTTCCAGACTGGGCCCTGTTTACGAAAGAGGTGTCGCTTTTCAAAAGAAACACTGTTTTACGAAAAAGGCTTTTCTAAAGACGGAAGATGGGGCCTGCTTTACGAAAGAAGTGTTTCGTTTTAAAAGAGGCATGGCTTTACGAAAGGCGTGTCTCTTTCCAGACTGGGCCCTGTTTACGAAAGAGGTGTCGCTTTTCAAAAGAAACACTGTTTTACGAAAAAGGCTTTTCTAAAGACGGAAGATGGGGCCTGCTTTACGAAAGAAGTGTTTCGTTTTAAAAG
>CAVCWN010000009.1:0-12067 GCA_963605975.1 Desulfovibrionaceae bacterium
CTGTTTATGCAGTCCCAGTCTTTCTGTTTTAGAAGGTGCCTGTTTATGGAGAAAGGCGCCTTTCGCAAACAAAAGCATATTTCAAAAAGAAAGATGCCTTTCGCAAACAAGGCCTTTTTTCAAAAAGAAATACACCTTTCGAAAACAGCCCCCTGTTTATGCAGGCCCAGCCTTTCTGTTTTGGAAGGTGCCTGTTTATGGAGAAAGTCGTATTTCGAAAACAACGGCATGTTTCAAATAGAAAGACGTATTTCGCAAACAACGGCATATTTCAAAAAGAAATACGCATTTCGTAAACAAGTCCTTTTTTCAAAAAGAAATGTGCATTTCGCAAACAGCCTCCTATTTTATCACATCCAATCAAATCAAAAAATCACAAAATCCAAAAAAATCCCCCTCAAATCTCTTGACAAAAACAAAGGGGCCCGCTATATTCATTTCATACTATTCCACTAGGTTATAAGGAGAATTATATGAAGAAATTACTCGCTTTAACAGTCGCTGCAACAGTCGCATTCACAGCCTTTGCAGCTGGTAAGACAACAATCAAAGTTGGCGCTACCCCAGAGCCACATGCCGAAATCCTTAATCTTGTTAAAGATCAACTGGACAAGCAGGGATACAAGCTGGAGATTGTAGAATTTACAGATTATGTTACACCAAACGAAGCCCTCGAATCTGGCGAAATTGATGCTAACTATTTCCAGCACCTGCCATACATGGAATCCTTCAACAAGGAAAGAGGTTTTCATTTAGTAAATGCCGGTGGAATCCACATTGAACCAATGGCCCTTTACGGTTCAACAAATGCCAAAAAAGCAGTTAAATCAGTAAAAGATATAGGCAAGGGGGCAACAATCGCCATCCCTAACGATCCAACAAACGAAGGACGCGCCCTTTTGCTTTTACAGTCAGCCGGATTAATCACATTAAAGGCAAACGCAGGCCTTGAAGCAACACCAAATGACATTGCTAAAAATCCTCTTAAACTCAAGTTTAAAGAAGTTGAAGCCGCTTCCCTGCCACGCATTTTAAAAGACGTTAACGCAGCCGTAATCAACGGAAACTACGCAATCCCAGCAGGCCTTAAAGCATCAAAAGACGGCCTCTTTGTAGAAAACGCCGATTCTCCATACGTAAATGTTATTGCAGTAAAAGCTGGCCGTGAAAATGACGAGGCAATCAAGGCACTTGTAAAAGCCCTTAAGTCTGACACTGTAAAAAACTGGATCAACAAAAAGTACCCTAACGGCGAAGTTGTCACAGTTTTTTAATTGATTTTTGCTATGGGCGATGCGCTGCTGTAAAATAATTTTTTTTCCAGCGACTGTTGCTTAAAAAAAACAGGCTGCTCCACTTTGGGGTGGCCATTTTTTTCGTAACAGCAGCGCCCGGGCTTTCCAGGGTTGTCATTCCTCCAGTCAGGCTACGCCTTCCTTCCGGAAGCTGCCTGCGGCAGCCCCTTCCAATCCCTATCGCATTTTTGACTTTTTTCTGCCCAGGGCTCATTTTCCTAAATTTTTAGGGAAAACGTCTTAGTCATCACTTTTATTGTCTTCGTTAAAAGTAAGGGCGTAATTTCTAAGCACTTCATTTATTTTTGTCTGGTAACCCTTGCCCCTGGATTTAAACCATTGCAAAACATCTGTGTCAATTTTCATGTGCAAGTCAGACTTTTTAGGCTTGTACCATTCAGAATGTACCTGGTAGTATGGCTGAAACTGGGACAGCTGGTCTTGCGTCTGCTTTGGGCAGTCAGAAAAATCTGTGTTTTTAAAATTTTTGATAGCCTCTTCTTCTTCTTTTGATAATTCACTCATGTTTTTAACATCATCTAGCGTCATAGTTTTCATAGTATACATCCTCCTCTTCTTTTTCCGCTTTTCTGGCAGAAATCAGCCTGGTAATGCCATTCCTGTCCGTGGAAACCACAAATAAAATAAGTGTTCTAGACACTCTTCCAATTATAATTGACCTTTCTTCGTACCAAGATGAATGTTCTTCATCTAACCTTTCTATTCTTTTCGTCTAAAAAGACTTTGACTGCTGTTTCAAAGGACACTCCGTGTTTCTTTTTGTTTTTAGCATTTTTGTCTGGATCCCATTCAAAATGCATTGGCTCCTCCTTTTTTTTCTAATATTTTATTCCTTAACTTTAATGTACATTCTAAACTGTACATCCGTCAAGGTTTTTCTTCATTTTCTTAGAATTTTATAAAATTCTTTTTTTTACCTTGATTTTAACTTTTTGCCGAATTATAATTGAACGTATAAGGTTGTAAACCTTACAACTATTTTTTTTTCAGGAGAAAATCTTTATGAAAATGACAAAATTAACAGCAGCAGCTGCAGGACTTTTGGTAGCAGCCTCACTTGCATTTACATCATGTGATGGCTTGGGCAAGGATGACTTCTTCGGTTTGTGGCAGTCTTCTTATGTGGTAGATGCTGAAAATGTATCGGTAGAAGATGGTTCGGGTACTATCCAGACAGGTTATGCTGGCGCTGGAAAAGAGGGATCATCTGTTGAAATCGCTATGTACTTTGATGGTACATCAGAAAAGCTGTTTAATGCAGATCAGAAGTTCTACCAGTTTAAGACACGTACTCAGAATGATGCACTAGAATCTTCTACATTCTGGATTGGTACTTATGAACTTAAAGACAATTCAAACTACACAAATGGTACTTTAATCCTTACGTACCGCTTAGGTTGGTCTTCTGTAACAGAAGCTCAGGCAAATGCTTTAGGTAAGGCATATCTTTGCTCTACTGCAGAAGATGCAAAGGCTGCATTAGAGGATGCTGGCACTGATGTTTTCGCTTCAGTACCTGATGTTCAGGATAATCAGACAGTCCTTGATTATTTAGCAACACTTGGAAGTCCTACTGTGTATAGTGATACTCAAGATGTTGAAACATTTGACTTCGAACTTGGCGGTCAGTCATTCTTTAAGGGCTACACAACAATGAAGGCTACAGCAAAGAATAACTGTTCTTGGGAAGTATGGTATCGCGAATTCGAACTTCAGAATACACTCGCTGACATTGTAAAAGGAATGCTTGATGGCGCAGATGGTTCTTCTGCATCTGAAGCAAACTAATTTTGCCCCTTTAGCTTAACATTTTTCAAAACGCCCTGGTCCTTTTTTGGACTGGGGCTTTTTTTATTTTACAAAATCTCTCTGTCATTTTATTGTTCTCCATGCCATTTTAATCTATAACGTCACAGAGAATTTTTCTTTGGGGGAGAGGGGCTTTCGCTTCAAGCCTTTTTTAATTTTTTAACCATTTTATTTCTTAAAAAAATAGACTATTTTGCTTTTTTTCAATATATTTCTAACAGTTGCTTTTTGCTTTTGAGGAAAATCCTTAAGGGAGCCTTTAAAAATTGCAATTTTTAGAGGCAACTTTGAAAAAGCGACATTTTAAGTCTTTGTATTTTAAAGACTTAAAATTTGAGAGGTAACTCTAAAAAAGCATTGAAAATGATTTTTTAGAGTTACCCTTAAGTATTTGGGTAAAGATCTCAAAAAAATAATTTTGGAGTTATAATGAAAAATTTTTCACCTTTTATGAATGAAGAAAAAGAAGAAAAGGCAGTGCCTCCTTCTCCTGCAATGGAAGAAAAGTTTTTAAAAACAAGACAAATCCTTTTAAGCGGGGAAATTAACGAAGAAAATGCGGATCGTATTGTAAAGCAACTTTTCCTTTTGGAAGCAGACAGCAAAGATCCTATTTACATTTTTATTGACTCGCCTGGCGGTGACGTGGATGCGGGCTTTGCTATTTTTGATGCTATCCGCTTTGTGGACTGTCCGGTTTACACAATCGGCTGGGGCCTTGTGGCATCTGCGGCTTCTTTAATTTTGCTGGCCTGCCCTAAAGACCACCGTCTGGGCCTGCCAAACAGTCACTATCTTATTCACCAGCCTTTAAGCCGCATGTCTGGCGTGGCAACTGACATTGAAATCCACGCAGCAGAAATGGCAAAAACAAAGGCTAAACTGAATAAAATTATTGCTGACGAAACTGGCACTGACTTGGAAAAAGTAACAGAAGACACAGATAGGGATTACTGGCTGGACGCAGAAGAGTCTGTAAAATATGGCCTTATCAGCAAGGTAATTTCTAAGCGCCAGGACTTAAAAAAATAATTTATGACTTTTGATTTAAGCCCTTCTTTAATCAGCAGCATTATTTTCTCCATGGAAGACCAGACCTCTGTAAGGCTTTTGGACGCTTTGGAAGGAAAACTGGTGGTTGTAAAGGAAGGTGGCAAAGAAAGTAGTGAGCATGTAAAGGCGGACAATGACAGATATTACAGCCTGCCTGAATGGACTAGCGCTGACGGTTATTCTTTGCTTGAGGATTTTACCGAAAGTCTTAAGGCTGACGAATACAAAAATCAACTTAAGAGCGTTTTGGTTAATGGAAGGGGGGTGTTCAGGAATTTTAAGAATGTAATAAAGTCCAGTCAGCAGCTTCAGCGGCAGTGGAATATTTTTAAAAATGCCAGAATGAAGGAAAGACTGCTTGAATGGTATAATGCCCTTCGCGAAAACTGGGGGCTTGATTCTTACGAAATGCAATCTGATGACTTTGATACAGAGGATTTGCTTTTTGCAGATTTTGCCTTTGATGAATATGATCCCCAGAAGGACAGGGAAGATTTTATTCGCGAAAGGGAAGAAGTTTTTGGCAAGTTAAAAGAAGAATGTGCAGATTTTCTTGAAGAAAGCCGGGCCTTTGTATGGCAGAAATTTTCTTTGTCTTTTGACGGACAGGAAAAAAAAGGCTTTGTCTGCCGGACAAGCGCCGGAGATTTTGCTGCATGTCTTTTGTGCTGCCCAGTGTCCTTTTCAGAAAAAAATGGCTGGCAAAATATTTTGCTGACAGATTTTTTTGTTGTGGAGAGTTACCGCAATCTTGGCATTGCAAAAGAAATGCTTTTTCAATGCATGCAGGATTTTAGAGAAGGCGGTGCTCAGAGAATTTTGATTTTAAATTTTATGGTTCCCCAGTTTATGCTTCCTGTTTTGACTGGCTTTGGTTTTGTAAAACAGGGCAATTTTCTGGTGGCAGATTTGACAAATTAGCAGCTTTTTTTGCTGCAGAATTTTTTAACAGGAGATTTTATGTCTTATAATCGTGATAATTCAAATTATGTTGTAAATGAAGAACAAGTTGCCTCTTACCTGAAAGAACTTGTTACCCGCGTGGAAAAATCTAGCACAAGTGATTTTGACGCTTTGGCAAAAATTAAAAAGCTGATTAAAAAGAATGTTCCTTTTTCCAGAAGAAAGCTGGTTTTTGCTTATTTAGTAAAGAATTCAATGCACGGCTACCGTCCTAACAAGAACTTTGACCGTTCTTCTTACTACGACCGTGGTGAAAAAAGAAATAGCAGAAGTGATTTCCGCTCTGAAAGAAGTGACAGAAGTGAAAGGGGCGAAAGAGCAGAAAGAGCTCCACGCGTACAGATTGATCCTTCTTTGGCAAAGACAATTTTTATTGGCGTGGGCAGAAACCGCCGTGTTTTCCCAAGGGATTTAGTAGGTCTTTTGGTAAACGTAGCAGGCCTTGACCGCGAACGCATTGGTGAAATCCGCGTGCTTACAAATTATTCATTCATTCAGCTTTTTGCAGAAGATTGTGAAAAAGTAATTGCTGCTTTAAATAACTATGACTACAGGGGCAGAAAGATTTCTGTAAGTTATTCAAAGTTCCGCGATGATGAAGAAAAACCTTCTTTTGCTGCAGAAAGTGAAAGTCCTGCAAACTCAGATCCTGCAATCAACAATGACCCTATTCCTTCAAATGTAACAAACGAATCTAGCGGCATTGCTGTTACAGAAGGCAGCGAAGAAGAAAAAATCGCTAAAGCTCAAAGTGAATACGCAAAGGCTGCCCAGGAAAAGCCTTATGCAGAAACAGCTGACGATGGTCAGGTAAAAAGCCACTTTGGCGACGGTGCACCATATTGATTGAAATAATTCCAACTGGGCCTTTTAAGGTAAACACTCTTGTGGTAAGCCTTGGAGGCCCTTATGTTTTTATAGTGGACCCCGCAGCCTGTCCCTTTTCAGGTGACACTTTTGCCATCAGCCGCTATCTGGAAGAAAAAAAGTTAATTCCTCTTTTGATTATTTTGACTCACGGTCATTTTGATCACGTTTCTGGTTTAAAAAAATTGCATGAAGATTTTCCAGCTGCAAAAATTCTTATTCACGAAAAGGACAAGGATTTTATTGGAAAAAATTCTTCTTTGCTGCAAGGACGGTCTTTGTCTTTGATGGGATTTGAAGAATTTTTGCCTTATGTTTGTGATTTGCCTGAAGCGGATGCTTTTTTACAAAACAAAAAATCCTTGTGGGAATGCGCTTTTTCTTCCGCTGACTCTGGGGCGCTTTTAAAAGGCGATGAAAAATCCCTAAAAGAAAAACTTTCTTTGTGGTGCATTCTGCATACTCCGGGCCATTCGCCTGGTTCTGTCTGCCTGTATAATGGGGCTGAGCGCACTTTGATTTCTGGGGACACGATTTTTTATCAAAGCTATGGCAGAACAGATTTGCCTGGCGGAGACGAAAGTTTAATCTGTAAGTCTTTAAAAGAACTTTATCATACAATTCCCTCTAACACCCTGGTTTACCCTGGACACGATTACTGTGGATTTTGCATTCAGGAAAATTTGTAAATGAAAAAACTGCCTTCTGGAAAACTGGACATTTCTTTGATTGCCCTTGACCTTGATGACACCCTCTTAAACAATCAGGCAAAAATTTCGCAAAAAAATATTGAAGTTTTGCGCCGTTGTGCTGCCTTGGGAATTTACATTGTGCTTTGTTCAGGTCGTGCTGAAAGCGGCATTTTGCCTTTTGTTCGTGCCCTGGACATTGCTGGCCTTGAAGCGGGCCGTTTTATTGTTGCAATAAACGGTTCTTCTGTTTTTGATTTGCACAAGAGGCAGCAGATTCATTCGAATGTGCTTTCGGGAGACCTTTTGCTTGAAGCGGATGATGAGGCTGCAAAATCTGGCCTTGATTCTGAAGTCTACACGGCAGATACAATTTTTTATGGCAGGGAAAGTGACTGGACTTTGATGGATGTAAAGCTTTGCGGCATAAAGGGGCAGCTGGTAGAAGATTATAAAAATTTCTTGAAAAAGGGATTTTCCAAAATGCTTGTTGCCGGAGAAGCTGAAAAAATCCAGGATTTGCAAAAAAAAATGAAGGCTCGCCTGGGTGACAGGGCAGAAGTTTTTACAAGCAAGCCTGTCTTTCTTGAAATTATGCCAAAAAATGTGGGTAAGGGGGAAGCGCTTTTGTGGCTGGCTTCTTACCTAGGCTTGGATGCAAAAAAGACTATTGCTTTTGGCGACGGGCATGAATGATGAAAATATGATTTTAAGATGCGGTTCTGGGGTGGCCATGAAAAATGCCGTGGAACATTTAAAAAATGTGGCCACTTATGTTACCGAAAAAACTAATGACGAAGATGGCGTTGCAGATTTTATCGAAAAATACATTCTGTAAAGTGCTGTCTTGTTTTACATTCCCTTAATCTTTTTTGAAAAGCTGGTAAAGTTTCTGGCTGACACCTAAATTTGAAAGCAGACTTTCTAAGCGGCTGGCGGAATTTTTGCCGGATTTTTCGTCAGGGCTTTGGCGGCGGACTGCACGGATTAAAAGATTTTTAGGGGTGCCTTCAAAGTCTATGAATTCCAAAAGCTGGACAGAATAATTTTTTTCTTCAAGTAGTTCGCTTCGGATGGCGTCTGTGGCAAGGGCTGCAAAGCGTTCCTGCAAAATGCCCCAGTGGGAAAGGGAAGCAAAAGGCGAAGTGTCTGAAAATGATTTTTTTTGCAACTGGAGGTTTATTTCGTGCTGGCAGCATGGCACGCTTAAAATGGCTGCTGCCTTTTTTTTGACAGCGTATTCTAAGGCAAAGTCTGTGGCTGTGTCGCAGGCGTGAAGGGTAATCATTATGTCAGGGTCGTGGCTGTAGAAATTTTCTGCCTGGCAGACATCACCTTTTTTGAATTTTAAATTTGTGTACCCCAGACGGTCTGCAAGTGACTGGCACTTTTTTATGACATCTTCTTTTAGATCCAGGCCTGTAATTTGAACTGGAATGGAAAGCAATTCCTTTAAAAAATAATATACTGCGAAAGTAAGGTAACTTTTGCCGCAACCAAAATCTGCAATGTAGAGGGGACGGTCTTTTGTGAATGCCTTTTTGTCTGGGGCGGATAGCCTTGTGACTTGTGGCAAAATGTCTTTTATGTATTCTAAAAAGCGGTTTATCTGGCGGAATTTGTCATAGCGGCTTTTTATGACAGAGCCGTCTTTTGCCATAAGTCCCAGTTCCACTAAAAAAGGAATGGGCTGGCCTTCTTTTAGAATGTAGTTTTTTTTGCGGTCGAATGTTTCTTTTGTGGCGCTGGGGTGAAGCAGGCTTTCTTTTGGAGAGAGGGGAAGTGATGTTGCAAGAGGAGTGCTTGTTTCGTAAAGGACCCCGTCTTTCGAAGGACTGGCGCTGCTTTCGTAAAGGAGGCCGTCTTTTGTAGGACATTCACTTCTTTCATAAAGGGTAGCCACTTTTTTTACCAGGCGCCTGATTTGGCCGTGGCGGTTTGCCAATGTGGTGATTTCCTGGTCTTCTGTTTTTAAGATGGTATTTTTAAATGTGGTGCCGGCGTGTTTCTGGTAAAAGTTCTGGGCTTCTTCTAAAGTGAAAGTTTTTTGAAAGGACTGTTTGTCTGTAAAAAATTCTGCCTTGTATGCGCCTTTAAAAAATGTGATTTTTATTTTTGTGTAAGGTCTGCCTAAAATTTCTTCTACATTTTTTGCGGCTTTTGAAAAAATAATTGTCTGTATCATAAAAAATCCTGACTTATTTTTTTTGCGTAAGGGATTGGAGCAAGCGCGAAGCGATTCCACGTCACCTGCCAGGGGCAGGTGACGTGGAATGGAGCGATAGCGGAATTGCGGAAAGCCCGGCCCTTTGTGCAAAGCACGAAGGGATACGCCCAAATTAAAAAAATCTTAAAACTGAATAACACTATATACGTGAAACAAAAAAAATGCTATAATGTTTCACATGGGAAAGGTATACGTTTTTGTAAATCAAAAAGGCGGGGTCGGAAAAACGACTTCTGCAATTAATATTGGCGCTTACATTGCAAAGGCTGGTAAAAAAGTTTTGCTGGTGGATTTTGACAGCCAGGGGAACATGTCCAGCGGTGTGGGCGTAAAATCTGAAAAGCCTACAATTTACGAATTGATGGCTGGCGAGGCTACGGCGGATGAGGCTATTAAACATACTGCTGTAAAAAATCTGGACATCATTTCGGCTTCAATTGATTTGTCTGGTGCTTCGGTAGAAATGATTGACCAGAAAAATCGTGAATTCTTTTTGAAAAAAACTCTGGAACCGATTAAGCCTAGGTACGATTTTATTTTGATTGACTGTCCTCCGTCTTTGGGCATTTTGACTTTGAACGGACTGGCTGCGGCTGATGCGGTTTTTGTTCCTATGCAGTGTGAATATTTTGCCCTTGAAGGTATTACTCTTCTTTTGCAGACGGTCAACAAGGTGCAGAAGACCATTAACAAGGATCTTGTGATTGGCGGCATTTTCTTTACTATGTATGACAGCCGTACCCGCTTGGCTCAGGATGTTGTTATGCAGGTAAAATCTTATTTTAAGGATGTTGTTTTTAATACGATTATTCCTAGAAACGTAAGGTTGTCTGAAGCTCCTTCGCATGGAGAACCGATTTGTCTTTACGATCCTAATTGTATTGGCGCTAAGAGTTACGAAAAACTTGCTGAAGAGGTAATCAACATTGGCTAAGAAAAATGGTTTGGGTCGTGGACTTGAGGCGCTTTTGGGTGATTCTCCTGAAGAAGAAGCTTTGATTCAGTCTGCAACAAAAAAATCTTCTAAATCTTCATCTGCAAAATTGCCGGCAGGAATTAAAATGGATTCTGAGGGAACTTTGTGGGTGGATCCTAAACTTTTAAAACCTAACCCAAGGCAGCCTCGTCTTTATTTTGATGAAAGCGCTCTGGAGGAATTGACTCAGTCTGTAAAAAAAGAGGGTGTTCTTTCTCCGATTATTATTGAAGATGCGGGCGATGGTACTTTTTACATTATTGCCGGTGAGCGGAGAACTCGTGCTTCGATTGCGGCTGGTCTTAGTGAAGTGCCTGTTCAACTTAGAAAATATTCTGATTCCAGAAAGCTGGAAGTGGCTTTGATTGAAAATATTCAGCGAACGGATTTGAATCCGGTGGAAGAAGCGCTTGCCTATTACCAGCTGATGGAACTGGAAGGCATTACCCAGGAAGAGGTTGCGGAAAAGGTTGGAAAAAATCGTTCCACTGTTGCAAATGCCATAAGGCTTTTGAAGCTGCCTGATGACATGCAAAAGTCTCTTGCGTCTGGGCAAATTACTGCTGGCCACGCGCGTGCTTTGCTGAGTGTTATTGCTCCGGCTGACCAGCGTGTTTTGTTTAACAGGATTGTCAGTCAAGACCTTTCTGTAAGACAGGCGGAAGAGCAGTCAAAAGATTTGAATGGCGGTGGCAGGTCCAAGAAGGTCGATTCTAAAAAGACTGTTGAAAAGGACACCCGCGATCCTGATTATATTGCGATCGAAAAAAAATTCATTGAAGCTTTTGGAACAAAGGTTGTTATGCGGGGGGATTTTGACAAGGGTACTATTACCATTGATTATTTTACAAAGGATGATTTAGACCGCATTTACAATTTGATTCTTAAGAAAAAATAATTTTCTTTTTGATTTCCTGCTTTCTTTTGGGAGCAGGATTTTTTTTATTTAAAATCCCAAAAATAAATTCCGAAAATAGAAGGAGCCTTTTTTTTATGCGAGGTTTTAAGGAGTTTTTATGAAAAAGAATTTTTTCTGTAAAAAAATTGTGACGGCTTTTGCTTTTGTTTTAATTTCGACTGCAAATATTTTTGCTCTTCCTTTTGTGAAAAATTATCTGGAAGATTTTAGCGGCAATTTTGTTTTTTACAGGGATTATACTTTTACTGAAGAATCTTACATTGGCTTTTTGACTTACGGTCAGGGGGCTTATGCCATTCGTTACTACAAGCCTGCCAGTAAAGAAAATAATCTTGAGCGCGATATTACTGTTTACATTACAATTGATGAAAATGAAAAAGATTTAAAAATGACTGGCGAAACAATCAATGGTGCTTACAAAAATGAAGATGTGGATATTGTAAATTATATTCATGACTTGATGTATAGTTTGACGGCTGCCAGACAAAAGGTGGATTTAACTTCTGGAAAGGAGCAAAATCAAAATGCAAAAATTGATGTCTTTGGTGGAGATGTAAAAATTTCTTATTCGCCTTTAGTTCCGATTTTTAATGTTTATTCGATTAATAAGACTGATGGAAAAAAACTTTTTGAAACTGTAATTACTGGCTGCATGACTTCGAATGATGATAAAACTTTTGCGGATTTTAAAGGCAAGACTTCTACTAGTGACAAAAAAAGAAAATTGAAGTTAAAGAAAAATGCTGAAGAAATTGAAATTAAAAGTGATGGAATGAAAATTTCAATAGACAAAAACTGGACAAAGGCTGTGGATAATCTTTATCTTTTGGGAGATGTAGCCATCTTGTCTTTTGCACCGGTAAAAACTTCTTCAAAAGATTTTGACTTTGAAATGGCAAACATGGAAAGGTACATTTACTATTCAAGTGACAGTGCAGCTTTTGTTGATTGGAGGACTAAGTCTAAAAAAACTGAAGGTGGCAAAACTACTTTTGTAACCTACCACTTTAACCAGAAGGAAAATTATCTTTTAAAGACCTACTCTGTTTTGCTTAAGGGAAAAGATTCCCTGGAGCTGGTAAGGCTGTCTGTTTACGAAAGCGCTTATGAAAAAAACAAGGCTTACTTTGATGGAATCCTGTCGGGAATTTGCGCAGGGGAGTGAGGTTTGGAGGAACAAGTGGTGGTTTCGTAAAGCGGCTGCGGTTTTGGGACAAGTGCTGGTTTCGTAAAGCAGCTGCGGTTTTG
>CAVCWN010000010.1:0-4144 GCA_963605975.1 Desulfovibrionaceae bacterium
GACCAGTTGCTGGGCATTACAGACAGGGGTAATAAAAAAAGGTAAAGGGGGAATTGCTTATTATGAAAAAATACATTCGAAAATTATTATTACTTTTTCACCTTCTTGCTATTTTTTCTTTAACAGTCATTTCATGCAAAAATTCTTTTGACAATCAAAATGGAAAAATACGAATATCTTTAACTTCTCCTGTAAACGAAAAAATAGAAGCAAAAGTTTTCATTGAAGGTGATGATGGAAATATTATAAACGGAGCAGTGGTTTCAGTAAGGGATTCTTCCAATTCAGTAACAATTTTAGATTATAATTTTCAAAATGCCTGTTACTATAAATTAATAAATAAAAATTCAGCTGAAAATTATACCTTTACAATTTCTTCTAAACTTTTTGACTCTCCCCAAATTATTACTGTTCCTCATACTTATTTAACAGACAGTATTGATGTAAAAACAATAGAAATGGTAAATAAAATTGGTGAAAGTTATCAAAATTATGATTCGCTTAACACTGCTTACCCAATACAAATCACGTGGGCATCTTCTGTAGAAGATTGCACTTACAAAATAACAATCCGAACTCCTTCAAAAATTCTTTACGAAAGTTCTACCAACAATAAGACTTTAGAAATTCCAGCAAATGTTATCCCCGCAGGAACAACCTATATCTATCTGCAAATTCAGCAGCAAAAATCTTACGGTGATATTATTTTTAAGAAGGATAATTTTTATTCAGTTTCAGTTTATCAAAGTGGAAGCATTAATTTTAATGTGCAGTAAAATTCTATGATCAAAAAGTTGTTTATCTTCCTAATATTTTCTTTGATTTTCACATCATGCTCACATATTCAAAAAGAAGAAATCAATTATAAAATTTTGAGTCCAAAAACTGATTGGATCTATTTTTCAGATTCGCCTATAACTTTTTCAACAAACCTAAATACAAAGGAAATTCAATGGTTTTCAGATATAGATGGATTTTTAGGGAGTGGCAATGCTTTTAAAAAAAAATTGTCTTCTGGGACGCATACAATAAAAACTTTTTTTCATGGTAATGAAAAAATACTTACTATTTATGTTGAAGAGCGAGTCATTAACAGCGGACAGACAATCAGGCGTTTAATTAATTCAAATGAACAATGTCTACAATTACCTGAAGGCATTTATAAACCTGCACTTCTTGCACTGGAAGGTTCCATAGACCAAGCGAGTATTAGAAAAATTAATAAAGTTGATAACACATTAAAAAAAGATATTAAGATAAATTCGAATTTAAAAAACAAAAAAATAATTCAGCATCCGGAACGCACTGTTAATAAAACGGCCTACAAATTAAACGAAGAAAAAACTTTCTACGTAATCAATACAAAAAATCAAACTGTAGCCCCTCATGAAATTACTGCAAAGCTTTTAAAAACATCTTCTTTGATTAACTTTTGGTATCCTGTAAATCCTCAAAAATATAGTTCTATAATGCTAGATGATGGAATATTAAATTCTTTCTTAGAAGAAATTGAAAATGTGATTATTCCAAGACTGAATACATTGTGGGGAAAATTACCGGACATTGATAATGACGGAAAGATTTCATTTTTATTTACACCAACTATTAATGAAGAAGAATGTGCTGTAGGATTTTTTAATCCAGAAGATTTTTACAAAAGGGATGCATCTTCGCCATTTAGCAATGAAATGGACATTCTTTACATTGCAATTCCCGAAGTCAACAATTTTTCATATTCAACAAAATGTATCTGTTCTACTATTGCCCATGAACTCACACATGCAATAAATTACAACATAAAAACTTACTCTAGATTTTTAAATAATTTTTCCACTCCTCCACAAGAAGAAACTTTTTTAGATGAAGCTTTAGCACACCTAAGCGAAAGTTTATGTGGCTATGGAATTTCCGGAGGAAATGTAAGCATTCTTTTTTACTATCTTAATAATTTAGAAAAATATTCTGTATGCAAAAATGATTATTTGGAAAATAGTGATTCTAATGGCAGACGTGCTGCTGCAACAATGTTCTTGAGTTGGCTCTTTTGGAAAAAAGGAGGAATAAGTTGGAATCCAAATGAGCCTGTTGAAATTATTGATAATGGAGGAATAGCTTTTGTCCAAGAACTTGTAGCAAGTGAAGAAAGTGGCTGGGAAAATATAGGAAAAATTTTTGGAAAAAACATAGACAGTCTTTATATACAAATGATAGAAGAATTAAATGCACAAAGAGAAAATACAAGTCCTTCAATAATCGATCCTTATTCAAAGGAAGTTGTTCAAGTATATCCAGATTTTAGAAGGTATTATATAGAAGAATTTGAAAAAAGTTGGACACTTGCTATCCCACAGCTTGATTTAAATAGTTCAATATCTTTGCTTCCTTATTCATTTGTTTTATTTGCGCCATGTAGTAATGAATTTTCTGTTCAATTAAAGTCTTCCAATATAGAAGGACAAGTTCTAAGTTTATTTTCGTTAGACTAATTTTCCCAGTAGTACATAAGAAAGATTTCTAAAATCAATTTTCCTTCCTAACCCTCACCGCAATAAATTGTTTGCCTGGAAGGTTAATCCTTGCCTTGCCAGAAAAAACTCCGGCATCTTTTACCGTCATTTCCCATGTGTCAATAATTTCCACTTTGAACTTTTCGCCAGTATTTCCAAAATCAAAATCGCGGAAAGATGGCTGCATAAAAGAATAATAAAAAAGCTGGTAGCCGGTTTTTGCTGCGATTTCGTCATTTTCTGGCAGGGCGTGAACGTCGTCCCAGGAAGACTGGACGTATTTTAAATTGTCCGGAGCGTCTTCCAGGATTTTTAAAAGGAAAGCCAGGCGAGGTTCTGCTTGGCCGTGGAGTTTTCCGCCGTGAGACCACCACAAAACATCATCTTTGTTTACAAAAGTTTCGCTGTGGCTGCCGTAACCGCCACGCAAAGCCGCTTCCCAACACCGTCGCACAATTTCCTGACCGGTGGAATTTCCCCAGCCCCACTGAATGTTTCCTTCGTAAGAAATTTCGTCCAGAATTACAGGCTTGCCGTATTTTTCGCGCCATTCGTTTGTGTATTCCGCACATTTATAAACGTCCACCCGCTGAATAGAACAGTGGCTAATCCATTTTTTAGAAAAATCATAAAAAGTACAGCCGTTGTGAATTGACCGCAAGTGATTGTAAGGATCATTTTCTACCAGGACTTGGGCAAGTTCTTCCCATTCGTCAATCGTGCGGTAAGGATTAAAATCATATTCATTTGCAAGGCTCCACCAGACATTGCGGAAGGCAGAAAAGCGGGCTGTGACATATTTTAAATACCGGATATTGATTTCCTGGCTCATATTTTGAAAGCCCCAGCGGTCGTAAGGATGAAACAGAATTAAATCTGCTTCAATCCCCATTTTTTGCAGGCGGAGAATGCACGTTTCCAGGTGGCGAAAATATTCTGTGTTGAAACGCGAAAAATCCCAGTCGTTGCCAGGCGATTTGCAATTATATTCTTGAAAATTCCATTTGTTGATTTTGGAATTATCAATCGGCTGGCCTTCAAAAGGAAAATACAGGGGGTCGCGAAAGTTGTAATCATAATGTTTTGGAAAAATGCAAAAGCGGATTTTATTAAAAGAAGATTTTTCTAGCGTTTTGAAAGTTTCTTCTATTAGTTCGGGCGTCTGCAAGTGCCAAACATAACAAGTCGTGCCGTTTGGAATGTAGCGCTTCCCATCCGCATAGGCAAAGTGATATTTTTTGGAAACTCTGACCGGGCCGTGATTATTTTCACAAAGGGGCGCCTCTATGACTTCAAACTCCCCAGTCTGGCCGTCGCAAAGCTGGTATTTCCAGAGGCCGCAGGTTTGTGGCATAAAGCGGATTTTAAAAACATCGCGGCCGTCGTAAAACCCAGTAACCGTAAAAGATTTATTTTCTGGCGAAGTAAAAGTCCCGCTCACATTTTTGTCAAAAGGATTTTGGCCGGGAAAAAGTGACAGATTAAGTTTTGCTTCAAAAAAATCGTAAATATGGATTTGCTCTAAACTTTTCATAAAAATAGTTAACCAAAATTTTTATGCTTCCGCAATTGCCTTTTATCCCCCCACAAAAAAATAAAATCCCCCTGACATCAAAAAAATCACCAGAGGAATTTTT
>CAVCWN010000011.1:0-4315 GCA_963605975.1 Desulfovibrionaceae bacterium
GTTATAAATTTAATAAATAAGAGTTAGTCGCATACAACCGATTTTTTTTATTTTTTTATGGGGAAGGGCCTTTAAAGACGGCACTTTCGCAACTTGCTGCGCGCGGTGGTGCTGTTTTTTTTGCCCCATTTGTAACAGAAAAAAATCTGTTTTAGAAAATCCTTTTTTTTGGGCAAAAATAAATTTTACAAAAACAGCCCCACTGCCTTCGGCATTGCTACAGCGCCGGCACCCGTGGATTTAAAATTCTTAAAATTTTTTTTCAAATTCCTTCTTGCACAAAAAAAATAAAATGGATAAATTCTTTTCCACTGACGCTAAATGTTGTCCTTCCACAGTCTGACGGAAGGGTGGGTTTGGCGTCTTTTTTTTTGCACGGAGGAAAAATGCCTAAAACAAAATTGCAGAGCGTATTTTTTACGGCTCTTATGGTCTTTTGCATGGTTTACTGCATGACCCTTTATTCTATTGCCTTAAAGACAGGTTCTTTAACTTATGACCTTTTTGGTCTGGCTTTAAAAGAAATGTGGATTGAATATGTCATTGTCTACATTCTGGCTTTTTTTGCTGTAAGTCCTTTGGCTATGAAATTAGCCTTTCGCCTGGTAAATCCCAAAGAGGACAAGCCTATTTTTGTAACACTTTCCATCCAAGTAATGACTGTCTGCCTTATGGTGCCGACAATTACCTTGATTGTCACTTTTATCCATAACGGTTTTACATCTGCCTGGTTTAATCAGTGGCTGGTAACTTGGGTTAAGAGCTTTCCTGTAGCCTTGTGCTTGCAGCTTTTTTTAATTGGCCCTTTTGTAAGACATTTGTTTTCTTTTGGCCTGAAAGTATTTTCAAAGAATAAGTCTTAAAAAAACAAGAGTATCTTTAAAAATTGGCTATCTCTAAAATTTGCAATTTTTAGAGATGCCCTTATATGCTGCATTTCAAAAAACAACTGCAAATCTTTTCTTCGTATGCTATAATCTTTTCATGAACATCCGGAAACTTCCAATTGGCGTACAGTCTTTTGAAATCTTACGAGAAAATGATTATCTGTATGTCGACAAAACTGAATTTATTTATCGCCTGGCAAGTGAAGGCCGACAGTATTTTTTAAGCCGTCCCCGTCGCTTTGGAAAAAGCCTTTTGCTTTCCACGATGCGTGCATATTTTGAAGGACGCAAGAATTTGTTTACCGGTCTTAAAATCAGCCAACTTGAAAAAGACTGGATTAAATATCCTGTGTTTTATTTTGATTTTAATGGAAATAAATATGAATTTTCCGCTGACCTTGCGACTGTTTTAGACCTTCATCTTTCAAAGTGGGAAGAAATATACGGTAAAAATCCTGACATAGCAAAAGAAAACCTTCCGTCAAGGTTTAATGCTCTTCTTGAAGCAGCCCACAAAAAAACAGGTTTAGGAGTTGTTGTTCTTGTTGACGAATATGACAAATCGCTTTTGGAAAGTGAAGGAGAAGCTTTAGAAGAGAACCGTAAACTTTTTAAGGGATTTTTTGGCAATTTAAAATCTTGTGACGAACATCTACAGTTTACTTTTATTACTGGAGTAACAAAGTTCAGCAAGGTTTCGATTTTTAGCGATTTAAATCAACTGCGCGACATTTCTCTTTTGAAAGATTATTCTTCAATTTGTGGAATTACGCAAACTGAATTGGAAGAAAATTTTGAAATTGAAATAAAAGGGATGGCCAGGGAGAAAAATCTTTCCTATGAAAATTGCCTTGCAAAATTAAGGAAAATGTATGACGGCTATCATTTCTACGAAAATACGGAAGGCCTTTATAATCCTTTTAGTTTAATCAATGCACTTGCTGCGAAAGATTTTAAAACATATTGGTTTTCTACGGGTACACCTACGTTTTTGCTTAAAAAACTTAAACAATGTGATTTTGATGCCCGCGAATTTTCTACGGACGAACTTTCTGCAACACAGTTGACTCTGCAAGATTACCGCGATGACAATCCCAACCCTATACCGCTTTTTTACCAAACCGGTTATCTGACCATAAAAGATTATGATGAAAGAATTCAGGAATACTATCTTGGTTACCCGAATGATGAAGTTCGCTACAGTTTTTTGGAATGTCTTGTACCTTATTTTACGCAGTCAACGAAAGATTCAAGTTCCCTTTCTATAGGTAAATTTTACAAAGACGTTTAAAACGGTGATAGCGATTCATTTATGAATCGCTTTAAATCTCTTTTTGCTCGCCTTCCATATTCTTCAAAATCAGACGACACTGTGATTGAACAGAATTTCCAGAATATAATTTACATTGTGTTTATTTTGATGGGGCAGTTTGTAGGGGTTGAACAGCATTACTCACAAGGTCGCGTTGACTGTGTCCTTCAGGCGGATAATTTTATTTACCTTTTTGAATTTAAACGTGATAAGTCTGCCGATGAAGCGTTACAACAGATTGAAGAAAAAAATTACCCTGCCCCTTTTGTAAGCGATAAGAGGAAACTTTTCAAAATCGGTGTAAACTTTGATTCTAAAGAAAAAAATATTGCCGAGTGGAAAGTTGTCGAGTAAGTGAAAATGTCATGTTGCCATGCTGAGCTTGGCTCAGCATCTGTCAGGGAAGAAATTATTTCTCTAACATATAGGCCCTGAATCAAGTTCGGGGTGACAACTTGCTACTAGGTCCGTCTGCTTTACGAAAGATGTATTTCCTTTTCAAAAGCAACCTAGCCGGCCGTGAAAGGGCTTGGTGCCTTGCAAAGGCACTGGAGCGAAGCGGTATTTGCAACAAGCACGAATGTGCGCCGTTTCTAGCAACCCTGAAAGGGCCGTTAAACAAAAGGCGGAATGCTTTAAAAAAAATCAAAAATATATTGAATAAAAAAAGTATAAAACTATAATTGCCTTGTGGCGAAATTATGGACAAGATTGATTTTTTAAGACAGCTTGCGGTTATTATTGTTTTTGCGAAATTGTTTGGTTTGATTGCGCGTAAGTTGAAGGCGCCTCAGGTGGCGGGCGAAATTATTGCGGGTCTGATTATTGGGCCTAGTGTTTTTGGAAAAATTCCTTTTTTGAGTCAGTACTTGAGTGTGCAGCAGTCGGAACCGCTTTCTTTTATGGCGGAAATTGGCGTTATTATGCTGATGTTTAATGCCGGCTTGGGCACGAATATTAATGATTTAAAAAAGAGCGGTGCTAAGGCGACTATTATTGCCTGTTCCGGAGTTTTTGTTCCTCTGGTGGCGGGTACTGTTCTTTTTATGTGCTTTTATGGTTTTGATAAAATTGGTTCGGAAAAGTTTTACAAGGCCCTTTATGTGGGAACTATTTTGACTGCGACTTCGGTTAGCATAACGGTTCAAACTTTAAAGGAGTTGGGTAAGCTGAATAACTTTTTGGGACAAACTATTGTAAGCGCTGCCATTATTGATGATGTTATTGGAATTATTGTTTTAACAATTGTGATTGGATTTAAGGATCCTAGTCAGCAGATTTGGCTTTTGCTGGTAAAGACTGCAGCATTTTTCCTTTTTGCTACAGTTTTTGGTTTGCTTTTTTACCGTCTTTTCAAAAAGGCTGATGCAAGGTGGACTCACACAAGGCGCATTCCGATTATTGGTCTGGCCCTGGCATTCTTTTTGTCTTATGTGGCACAAAAGTTTTTTGGCGTTGCGGATATTACGGGTGCCTACATTGCGGGTGTAATTCTTTGTTCTACAAAGGATTCAAATTATATCCAGCGCAAAATGGATGTGAATTCTTACATGCTTTTTGGACCGGTTTTCTTTTGTAGCATTGGTTTGCAGACCAGCATCCAGAATGTGGATTTGCCTCTTATTTTGTTTTCTGTCGCTTTTGTTATTGTTGGCATGCTGTCAAAGGTTGTGGGCTGCGGTGGAATCAGCCGCCTTTTGGGTTTCAAGGGAATGGAATGTTTGAAAATCGGCTGCGGCATGATGACACGTGGCGAAGTTGCCCTGATTGTTGCCCAGCGCGGTCTGGCAGCAGGTCTTTTGTCTAGCGAATTCTTTACTGCTGTAATTCTTTTGATAATTATCAGTTCGGTTTCTACGCCTTTGGTTTTGAAGGCACTTTATTCTAAAGATAAAGATGTGGCTGTGGAGGATGGAGCGGCTGTTTAGGAATGAGGGGTGCGGTTTATGAAAGACGTATTTTGTAGACGGGTGTGGCTTGGTTTGCGAATGACGTATTTCGCAAACAGGTGCGGCTTGGTTTACGAATGACGTATTTCGCAAACAGGTGCGGCTTGGTTTACGAATGACGTATTTCGCAAACAGGTGCGGCTTGGTTTACGAATGACGTATTTCGC
>CAVCWN010000012.1:0-2099 GCA_963605975.1 Desulfovibrionaceae bacterium
AGAACGGCCCGGATAAATTAATCCTTGGCGAATGTGAAAAAGTCGCCAGCAAGAATCAGTGGGCAATTAGCGCAGACTTTACAATCACGGTATACAAAAACAACTGCATAGGATTAAGTGAAGAACAAATTAAAATCCTTTTATTTCATGAATTATTACACGTTGGCATAGATTATGGCACAGACGGTGGAGAAGTCTATTCTGTAAAAAAGCACGATTTAGAAGACTTCAAAGTAATCATTGATAAATACGGCACAGACTGGGCAGCGGTAGCACAGTAAGAAATGACATTAAACGCTTTATTTTTGCAGGCTAAATACGGATATATCCTCGACAACAAAACCGACGCAAACGGAGCGGAACACGGCAACAACGGGCAGTTTGTAAGCAAGGGCGGAAACAGTGGGGAAAGCAAAAAGACAAGGAAAAAAGACACATCAACGGCAAAAGCAAAAGAAAAGCGGCTGGACGCAGAAGGAAACGCTTTTGAATTAACGTCCAGCGGTAAAATTGACTTTGGCTATATTACTAAGCAAATGGCTGCGGCAATGGGAACAAATAAGGCTGCACCCATACGTTACTCAAGCGGAAATTTGTGGTACGGGAAGAAACATCTTGAAGAAAATCACGGAGATGATATTCTCGGGTATTTTGAAACATCGAACGACTTTGTAGAACTTATGGCTAATAATTTTGATGAAATATATCAAGGTTCACAAGAATTTGATGAGCAAGGAAATCTTAAAAGAAATACTTTCATTCTAACCATAGGAAACGAAAAAAAAGGAATATTGTACATTGAACTTTATAAAAATGCAGATGAAGATTACTACTCGGTAAATTCCGGCGGAATGCTGACAAAAAACAGAATTAAGCAAATAAACCCAAAGAACAGGTTATGGCGTCGTCGCACACAAGACGCACAGACTGTGAACTCATCTGCAGGGGGTCTTACTTACACAGCTGACGTTCACCGCCATATAAGCAAAGTGTCACTGCCCACAAAACCCAACAACACTATAGCACGCGACGGCGCAAAATGCAAATCACTTGAAGATTTATTCAAGATGATAAAAGGCTTTTAAGGAGGCAAAAAACATGTTAAGAAAAATCACCGAGAAAGAAATGCTTGAAGCAATAAAAGGAAGTTATGGAATTGTAGTGAATATTCAGCAACGGCTTGAAATGATAAAGGGCGAAGTTGTGCCATATATAACCGTTTCAAAATATATTCACAAATGGGCGTCGACAGAACATGCCGTCAAAATGGAAAAAGACCGGGTTCTTGATATGGCAATAAAAGCATTGTCGCGACCTTAAAAATTCCAAAATTACAAAGGGGTAAGAAAATGGTAAAAAAGACAAAAAAAGAAGTCCTTGAAGCAATAAATGGTTCACTTGGGATTATTTCAACTATTGCCAAACGTTTAGGCTGTGAATCCAGAACGGCAAAACGACTTATTGATAAATGGCAGGAAACAAAAGACGCTTTATTTGATGAGCAGGAACTTGTACTTGACCTGGCAGACACTGGACTTTATGACGCTTTGATTAAAAAAGAGCAGTGGGCAATCAAGTTTATTTTATCTACAAAAGGACAGTCGCGCGGTTATGTAGTCACCCCAACAATCAAGCTCGACAACGGAGAACCGCTCAACATTCAGTTTACCGAGGCAAGTGCGGACAGTTTACAGCAGGCTGACAACGTGGAAATAAACAATGGCGAAAGCGAAACGCAATAGCGATAATGAATTAAATATCTGCCCATTCAAGCACCAGAATCAGATTGTTACTGCGCCCCAGGCGTATCCAGACTTTGACTGGTTCATTTTAGCTGGCGGTTATGGCTGCGGAAAATCATTTTCTATAGTTCTCTGCATTTTGGACATTGTGCGACGGTATAACGGCCACGATGTAAGCGTGGGCATTGGTTCAATTACAATCACGTTGGCACAAAAGACAATTTATAAAGACCTTGAAGCCATATTGAAGCGCAGTCATTCTCAATACAGATACAACGCAAAAGACAATATTTTGACAATCGGAACTGTTAAGTTCTTTTTTATTGCAATCGAGCAGCCTGGAAACATTTACGCATA
>CAVCWN010000013.1:0-4502 GCA_963605975.1 Desulfovibrionaceae bacterium
GTTGAGCAGTTGAGCAGTTGAGTTTAGCGGCTGCAAAATTTTGTGTCAATATCATGGTGCAAATTATATCATGACTTGGGGAAAAATCAATAAGCGTTGAAAGCGGATTAAAAAAAAGGCACAGTTGACTTAAGGGCATCTCTAAAAATTGCAATTTTTTAGAGATGCCCTTAAATAAATTAATTTCTTGTTGTTCACATAAATCCGCAAGTGCTTTACGAAAGCTGCATTTCTTTTTTAAATGCGCCTAGCCGGCCCTGGCGCCATGCGAAGCAGTTGCCTGAGCGAAGCGAAGGCAACCGAACGTTAGTGAGTGGCAGAAGGGCCGTTTAACAAAAGTGGGAATGCTTCCTAAGAAAAAAAATAAAATTTTACTGCTTGTGCTTTTTGCAGGAAAGTTCCGTCGCTTCCAATTTGAAAACTGCAACTTTGGAAAGCATGAGCGCGGGGTAGGACCAGTCGTTTTTGCCACTGGCTTTTTTCATAATCAAATTGAGGGCGAATTTTTTTTCTTCATTATTTTCTATTTGACTAACATTTCCTTCGCCGATGACGCTGGCATAATAAGCGGAATAGTCGCAGGCCGTCTGACCTTCCAACAAAGAAAAATCACTTTCGCATTCAAAGGCAACCAGGGCTCCGTTTTTTAAAAGATTATATTTGCGGCCGTCTTTTGCTCCATGAAAGTAAAAAATATATTTTCCATTTTCTGCACTGTAACCAAAATTTACCGGCACAAGATAAATGTGGCCATTGTCATTAATTCCCAGGTGAAGGGCAAAACTTTTTTCCAGCACATCTTTTATTTCTTCTGCATCTGTAACTTGTCTTTCTTTTCTGCGCATAATTTTCTCCAGCGGAACGAGTGGATCAAGTGGATTATATAAGAATATTAAAAAAAATCAAATTTTCCGCTATACTTTTTTTATGACCACGAAAGAAAAAATTTTGGATGCACTTGAAAAAAATCTTGGGGCAAAAGTGTCTGGACAGGCGCTGGCTAATGAATGTATGGTAAGCCGGGCTGCAGTTTGGAAAGCAATAAATTCTTTGCGCCAGGATGGCTGCGAAATTGAAGGGCATGAAAATGGCGGCTACACTCTTAAAGAAAAAAGTGATTTTTTTTCTAAGGAAATTTTTTGCCGCTACCTGACAGAATCTTTTCCAAAATTTAAAAATTGTCCGGTCGAATGTTTTAAGGAAATTGATTCAACAAACACTTATGCAAAAAAAATTCTTGCTCAAGCTTCCAGCCTTCACACAAAGAATGGCGGTCTGTCTGAGGAAGGGAAAAAAATTCACCAGCGAATAATTCTTGCTGAAAGTCAAAGTGCTGGCCGTGGCCGTCTGGGCAGAAATTTTATTTCTCCTGCAAAGACTGGCATTTACCTTTCAATTATTTACGTACCCAAGGGGGGTATTTCTGAACCAGCAAGACTTACGGCTTTTACAGCAGTGGCTGTAGTTCGCGCAATCAAAAAACTTTTTTCTGTGGACGCAAAAATTAAATGGATAAATGATATTTATATTGAAGAAAAAAAAGTTTGTGGAATTTTAACAGAAGGCTTTACGAATTTTGAAAGCGGCCAAATTGAAGCGGCGGTTATTGGAATTGGAATAAATATTTGTGACAACGCGGATGTAAAAAAAGCAGCAAAAGTGGCGGGCTCTATCACTGGCAAAAAAAATAATTCTGATGTCAGCCGCTGTCAGTTGGCTGCAGAGGTTGCGGGACAAACTTTAAATCTTTTGCAGGAAGATGCTGCGCCTGTGATGGAGGAATATAAAGCAAATTCTTTTTTGGTTGGACGCACTGTAGAAATTCATCCAGTGATTGGCCAGGAAAAAAATTCTTACTTTGCAAAAGTAATTGACATTGATGATAAGGCTGGTCTTGTTGTAGAACTTTCTGACAAAAGCAAAAGAACTTTATCTTCTGGCGAAGTGTCTTTGCACCAGGAATAATTTTTTAATGATGACTGTCTTATAAAATTGTAAGTTCTAGAAGCGCACAATTATTTTCGAATTAAAATGGCCCTTGTTTGATTGTAAGCTTTTTTCATTCCAACTGAAAACAAAAGCGGCAAAAGTCTTTTAAACATTTTTAAAGAATTATTTTTTCCTCCACGGGCCAACCAGGCTCTTTTTTCTTCCTGCCAGATTTTTGAAATCATAGGAATGAAATTTATGAACATTGAAATGGAAGCAGAAATTTTATTTTCTTTTTTTAGATGAAAAATTTTTCGGATCCCACTTTCTATTTTATTTAAGCCCTCTTGAATTTCCATAGAGGTTGTTGTTTTAAAAAACAAGGAAGCACTTTGCATTAAGGCAAAAATTTTTACTAACATAAAAACACTTGCTTTTTCATTTTGCCATGAAAAATTATTTTTTAAGGCTGTCCAAAAATCCACAAAAGAAAAAAATGAATTTGTCTTTGCTGATAAGATGTATGTCAGAAAAAATCCAAGCAACTGAAAAATAAAAAGCATAAGGGCGTAATAAAAAACTGCTTTAAAATCCCTAAGCTGTTCTCTTAAAGAAAAGCGCAAAAGACATGCAAGTAAAAATTGCAAGACAATCAGTGTAAGAGAAAAATATCCTGGCAAAAAAAGAAAGAGAATGTTCAATGCAGGAAGAAAAATTAATTTGCACCATGGCGGACATTTGTGCAAAAAAGAGGCTCCGCTTTTGTATTCAAAAAGAGAATATTTTTTCTTCAATCATGTCCTCCGCACTCTTGTGTCAACATCAAATTTTTTATCCCAAGCTTACCAGATTAAATCTGAAAGTTTTTTATATTCCGTCAAAGGATTTTTGATATTGTATTTTTCCAGATTTAATTTTAATCCTTCTTCAGAACTGCCTTCAAAAACTTTCTGCCCTCTAAATAAAATAATAAATTTATCTGCAAGGGCTAAACACTTTTCAATTTCATGGGTCAAAATAATTACCGTGCGACCTTCATCTTTTAATTTTTTCACAAGAGCATTCACTTGCTTTACACCCATGTAATCCAAATTTGCAAAAGGTTCGTCTAGAATTATCACAGGCAAATCCATTGCAATCATACAGGCGATTGCCAGGCGCCGCTTTTCTCCGCCAGACAAAAATCTTGCGGAAAAATCTGCTTTCTTTGTAAGACCTGTTTTTTCCAGTGCAGACTCTACAGCCTCAGCAATTTTTTCTTTTTTCCAGCCCAAGTTCTTTGGGCCCACCGCTATATCCTCGCGGGGACTTTCACCTAAAATTTGAGTTTCAGCTTCCTGGAAAACAAGGCCAACTTTTTTATCACTTTCCACCCTGCCAGAATCTGCTTCTTCCAGTCCGGCAATTATGGACATCAAAAGCGATTTGCCAGAACCGTTTTCCCCGGCAATTATAAGCAGCTGGCCGTCTTCAATTTGAAAAGAAATATTTTTTAGTGCCTGAATTTGACCTTCGCTACTTTCAAAACTTTTGCTTACATCAATTATTTTTATCAACTGGGGCCTCTGAAAAATCGTTTTTGTTTTTCTTGCTATAAAGGTATTGGGCAAGGATTGGGCGGATTTTTAAAGCAACTGGCAAACAGACAAGGATTTTTATAATATCACCAGGAATAAATGGAATAACGCAGGCAACCATTGTATAAGAAAAGGCACTTTTATCAAATGGAACTTTTCCGTTAGTGGATGCCCACTTTGCAAAATGAAAAATTCCTGGTATGTAAAGGACTATCATTCCCAAAAGGAACGCCACCAGCAAGCGAATAAAAACTTTTACACTGAATTTTTTTTCTTTTACAGAAGGCCGGCCTGCAATTAAGCCGGCTAGAAAAGCTGCCAGAAAATATCCTAAAAGGAAACCGCCTGTTGGACCTGCCCAAACCGCAAGGCCTGCTTTCCCGCCAGAGTAAACCGGCAGCCCCAAAAGTCCTGCCAGTAAAAAAAGCCCTGTGGGAAAAGAAGCAAAAAGACCTCCCAAAAGAATTGCGCTTAAAAGACAAAGAACATTTTGCAAAGCGATTGGAACAGGCCCAATAGGAATGTTCATAAAAGCACCAAGGCAAATGATTGCCGCAAAAAGAGCAATAAAAGAAAAAAGCAAAATATTTTTTTTAGACTTTCCCTGCATAAAGGCAGTTTACAAAATTCACACGGAATTGTAAACCGCCTTTACATTACAAGGTTTACAATCTTTTTAAGCAGTACACCTTTTAAATGCAAGTAGAACAGCGTCTTCATGATTTAAACCGTGACTTTCTTCTAAAGAAATTTCTGTCATAATGCGAAGATAGTCATTTGGAATAATTTTCTTAAAAAGTTTTTTGTACTTATTCCAGTCAGACAAAATTTCCTTAGCTTTTGCAGAACCAGTTTCTTTTGCATGTTTTTGAATCAAGCCTTTCAAAACGCTTTCGTCCGGACTTTCGCCAAGGGCCGCCTTTGTTCTTACAACAGTTGTTTCATCATCCAATTCGTAAACCGTAACCAACTCCTTGTTTACGCGTTTATACAAAT
>CAVCWN010000014.1:0-7852 GCA_963605975.1 Desulfovibrionaceae bacterium
CAAATGCACTGAATTCCCGCTCAATAGTTTCTTTTGAGTGCAGATAGTATGCAACCTGAATAAAGCATTTTTGCTTTCCATTGATTGCGACAAAATCAATTTCACTTTTATAAGTTTTACCGGTAAAAACCTGATAGCCTCGCAAAATCAGTTCGTTATAAATTATATTTTCAAGAAAGAAAGTATCTTCAAAATTTACAAGATTTGTATTTATCATTCTGAATCCGGAATCAACGGCATATTGTTTTTCAACGTAAGAAAGAATTCTTTTCCCCGTGATATTAAATCTTTTTACCCGATTTATAAGGCAGGCTTTTTCCATTTTATCCAGATAACGGTAAATCATTTTTTTTTCAAAAACTTCGTTATTTTCTGTCTTAAAATAATTTTCTATATTTTTCCCGGAAATTTCTTTTCCAGCATTAGCCATTATGTAGGAAGCAAAACGCAAAAATTTTTCTCTGTTGATTGTTGATTTTTCAGTGATAATGTCTTTGTCTATAATGCCCATGTAGGTTTGTTCAAGATAGTTTTTAATTTCGTTTTCCTGGTCAAAAGAAAAGCGAAGTGGAAAACCTCCCCATGAAACATAATCAATTATAAGAGCATCCGGATTAGGATTTTTTCCCAGCAAAGTAAGATAATCAAATGCTTCTTTAAAACTAAACGGAAGAATTCTAAATTCAATGCAGCGACCAACGAGCAAAGAAGCCATTTTTCCTGAAAGAAGTTTTGAATTACTGCCAGTTATAAAAATTGAACATTTTTGAGTAGCCCTAAGAGATGAAAGAACTTTTTCAAATCCGTTTACATGTTGAATTTCATCTAAAAAAATATAGTATTTTTTGTCATCCCTTATTTTTTTCAGAATATATGAATTGAGTTTTTTGTAAGTTTTTATGTTTTCAAAAGACAAATCTTCAAAATTGATTTCGATTATATGATTGCTGTCAGTGCCGTTTTCTATGAATTCATTTCGAATTTGAGAAAGCAGAATTGATTTTCCTGAACGGCGGACTCCAGTTAAAACTTTTATGAGGTCAACTTCATAATATGGTCTGATTTTATTTAAATAAAGTTCTCTTTTTATTTCCATAACAAAATAGTGCCACAATTTTAAAAAAAAATAAATATTGTGGTGGATTTGTTTTGATATTTGTAAAAAACTAGGCCAGTAAGGGGGATTTCTTAGGTTAAAGCTATCGAAGGTAATGCAACAGATTTACTAAATGAATTAAAAAAAAGTCACACGAATTTGCAGATTTCTACGAAATCTGCTGACAAAAAAAGCCGTGATTTGCGTAGCAAATCACAAATCCGTGTGACAATATTGTAAAATTGCAAAATAGAAATTATATCCATTTCCTTATAGTCGGCAAATCATAAAGTGGGACATCTTTTAGCGTTCCGTGATTTACAAAATCTGCAAGTGAAAATCTAAAAGCCAAATCCGGATTATAGGTATCTCTATAAAGTTTAAAACTTTTAGCCTGAAGATTTATTTCAGCCTTTACTTCAATCGGGACAATCTGATTATCATTTTGGAAAATAAAATCCACTTCAGCTGTCGCATTTTTTGCAGACCAGTAATATGGTCTTATTCCAAATTCGCTTATAAGCTGCTGACAGACATATTGTTCTGTAAGAGAGCCTTTAAATTCCGTAAACAGATTGTTGCCCTCCAAAAGAGTTTTTGCACTTAATTCTGTCATACTGCAAAGTAATCCTGTATCCAAAATATAGATTTTAAATGCTTCCAAATCTTCATAAGCCTTCAATGGAATTCCAATCTTGTTTACACGATGAACTTTTACCATAAGACCTGCATTTACAAGCCAGTTTATTGCATTTTCATATTCTCGTGCACGGGCACTTTCTTTTATAACGGAATAAAGAAATTTTTTATTTTCCTTTGCCAGCTGACTTGGTACTGAATTCCAAATCTGACGGATTTTATTTGCCATTTCAACTGTCGTATGTTTTGAAATATCATCTTCATATGTCTCTAAAAGTTCTTTCTGCACTCGACGAACTTTATTAAAATCCTTTGTTTCAATCCATGTTAAAACAACTTCTGGCATACCGCCGATAAAAAAATAATATTTCAGCAGTTCTTTATATTCTTCCGAAAAAGCTTTAAGCAATTCTGTATCTTGCTGTGTATTATTGATAAGTTCAGCCTGCTGTTCTTTTCCTAATGCCACAAGGAATTCTGAAAATGAAAGCGGGTATAGATTTAAGAAATTGACTTTTCCAACCGGAAAGGAAATTCCTTCATAATCCAGGTCTTTCCAGTCTGTCTGGCTCCCTGAAGTATCAGAGATTTTCGGTGAGTTGAATTTTTCCATTCCTTAAGTTCTTTTATTATCTTTCTGTACATAATTTATTCCTTATAATCACGAAAAATGAACCACTTTAATATATTTATATCACGAAAAATGAATGAGTAAAAGGATTTTTGTACACATAAAGCGAAGGAGTTTTTTTCAAAAAATTAGAAAATGCTAAGTTGCCAAAATCTGCCAAACAAAAAAAACGTTATTTGCCTAGCAAATCACAAATCCTTGTGACAAATTTAGGACTGTTTTTTAATAAGGTCTTGTCAAATTGTAATACAAGTATTACAATTAATACAAGTAATACTTGTATTACAAATGCGAGGTTTTTATGCAAGATAATAGAGTTTCAAAAGTCATGAGTTTTAGCCTTCAACCGGATGTTTATCAAAAAGTTAATGACTATTGTTCAAAAAGAGGTTGTACCCGTTCCTGGTTTATTAATAAGGCCATAACTGCATATTTAAACCAGTCTTTTGAAGATTCAGACGATTATAATAGTGCTGTTGCTCCATTGACAGAAGCTAAAAAAAGTAACAAAAAAAATCATTCGCTTAGTGATATTCAAAGAAAACTGGAATTATTTTCTTAATCAAGGTTTATAAAGAACTTGCTAAAATGGCTGGGTAGTTTTTATTTGCGAAATTACTGTATTCGTAAAGAGGTGGCTTTTTTGTTTTTTTTGGGCGGTCCGGCAAGTTCCATTCGCTTCGCTCATTCCGCTTGCCGTCGGTCATTCCGCACTTCGCCGCTAAGTGCGGCTCATCCCTCCGTTCGCTGTGCTCACTCCGGGACTGCTTCGCAGGTGCTACAATCCCTACCGCATTTTAAAGCCAATCACCTTTAAGGGAGTTTCGAAAAATTGTAATTTTTAGAGACAACTTTGAAAAAGCATTGAAAATGATTTTTTAGAGATACCCTTAATTCACAACAATCTGAGAAGCTGCCTTTCCGTCTGTGCTCCAGACGCGTTCGGGGTTGGTGGTGTCTACAAAACTTTTCATTCCAATATAGTAGGCGTACTGGTATGTTCCTGGGGGCAGGGCAAGGTCTATCATGTAAAGGCCTGGCTGCACTTCATACATTGTGTAAATCCAGCTGTCCCAGTTTGTAAAGTTGCCGCCTAAACGTACTGTTTGGCCGCTTTTGCCACTATAAACAAAGCGCACTTTTCCGCCTGGCATTTCTTCAGTAACGCTTAAAATGTTTCTTGAAGCGTCCACGTGGCTTACAATCAAATCTTCCCTGGAACTGTAAATTTTATCCGGGTTGTGGGGGTCAGTAGTCCAAAGTCCGTCTACAACCATTCTGTAGTTAAAAGACTGAATGCCTTTTGGTACTTTTAAAACATAGACATAGAATTTTGAAAGAACTTCATATTCCTGGTCGTAGCATGTTTTTAACTGGTACTTGTGGATATTGCGGTAATTTTCAAAATCGAAGGCAATGCCTGTGTAGCGGGCAGAAGGGTCTGCTGTAAAAACAACATAGTCGCCTGACAAAAATGGTGCCTGGGCTGACTTTAAGCCGGAAAGACATTTGTCAATTTCCACTTCGTCACGGTCAATGGCGTCTAAGGAACCAGAGGTTAAAGACTTTTGTGCATAAAGAGAAAATCCGCATAAAAAAATAAAAAATGTTGTAAAAAGAAACTTTGTCCGCATGTTTAATTTATCGGATTTTGCAAGTGACAGTTAAGCCTTTTTTGCCTTATAATGTCTTTTAACGGGTGTCATTTTTGGGAATCTAAAAAGCCTTTTTTTAACCGCAATTTTTAGACTTTCCTAATAAGAAAATAATTTTCTTAACTTAGGATTTTATTTTCCGAAAATTGAAAAGACAGATTGATTTTACAAAAGGAGCTAATTTAACAGCATGCCAGGATTAAATCAGCTTAAACAATTTAACGAATTTATGCTTAACCTGGGCGATGAAGTTAGGATTCGCCAGGACAGAGGGGAAAAGCCTTCACTTATTGCCATTCCTGCAAATGTTGAAGACAGAGATGACTCTGAAGATTTTATAAACGGACTTCCTCAACTTTCAGAAGAAGAACAGCAGCAGGCCGAAGCCAGGGCGGCAGAAGCTGAGCGTTCTAAAAATGATTTTTCGGATTTTACAGGTGAAGGGGAAAGTGAAGATGTGTCTTCCCCAGAAGCTGTAGAAATTAAGGCTCCTGATCTGTCTGATTTGTTAACTCCTAACCCTGATTTGTCTTTGGGTGATATTGACTTAAGTGATTTTGAAGAAGTTGAAAAACCAAAAGAACCTCCTAAGCCAAAAGTTGTAGCCATCGAAGATATGGACCTTGATGCACTTTTAAAATCTGGTCCTAAAAAAACTGAAGCTAAAAAAGAAGCGCCAACGACGGAAGCAAAGGTAAGTCCTTCAAAGACTTCAGGTCCTTCAAAAGCGCCATCTGCAAAAGCGTCTTCTCCTAAAGAGAGTCCTGCTTCTTTGGCAAAAGACTCGTCTTCAAAAGTGGCTCCTGCCATGCCAAAAAGCCATGAGGCTAAAGAAAGCGCTGCCCCAAAAAGCGGTGGCAAAAAAGAAGTAATCGAAAATTTAAATACAATTACTCCTTTCCAAGATGATGATTTTTCCAGCCAGAATGGCGACTTTGATTTTTCAAATGCCAATTCGGATTTTGAAAAAGTTTCTCAGGCTGCTGCAATAAACATGAATGATCTTTTGCCGCCAGAGTTAAACGAAGTGCCGGGAAACGAAAGTCTTGAAAAGGGCATTTCTAAGGCGGATGAAGAAAAAAATCCTTTGCTTAATGATGATTTTGTTTTGCCGGATTTTGATCCTCATGCAAAGACCAGCCGTGAAAAAAATGAAGAAGAGTTTGGCATAAAGTCTGCCATCAAGAAAAATCCTTCTAAAAAAGATGAGGCTTCTTTTGATTTGACTTCTTCTGACCAGGAAGGTGAAAATTCTTCTTTTGATTCTGCAAGTGATTTTACAGAAGATTTTTCTGCTGCCATGCCGGACTTTTCTGGTACAGACATTTCTACTGCAGACCAAAATGATTTTTCTACAGATCAAAAGACAGACGATTTTTCTACAGACGATTTTGCTCAAAATAATTCCGATGATTTTTCTGCAGAAGATTTTTCTGACAGCGGCATAAATGATGTGGATTTTTCAGACAGCGATTTTGAAAATCCTTCAGACAAAAATTCTTTAGAAAATCCTGAAAATGAAAAAGATGATTTTTCTGCTTCGGGCGGTGACTTTGATTTTGATACAAATCCTTCTGGCGAAGATTTTACTTCTGATTTTTCCGATGATTTTTCTAGCGAAGAAGATGTAAATCCTGAAGCCTCTGTGCCGGATTCTGATTCCACAGAAGATGAAAACTTTGAACAGTTTGATACTTCCGGCATGGAAGGTCTGGATTTTTCTTCGGACACAGGGGACGATTCTTCTGACTTTGAATTTGGAAACATAAGTGACACTGAAAGCGATGACGATGATGTCTTTAGCATTCCAGGTTTTTCTGATACATCTACTGCGGATTTTAATGCGGCAAAAGCGAATGTGCAGACTCCGGATTTTTCTGGTGCCGTGGAAGGAGATTCTGCTCCAAAGAATACATTCACTGATGCCCAGTACAAAAAGTTTTTAAAGAATCTTGAAAGCTATCCTCTTAACGTAAGAATTGCAATTGAAGATTTAGTTGTAAAAAATGAATTTACAGATGATGCAGTTTTTTCTATTCTTGAAAAAGTTTACAAGAAAGTTCCTGCAAGACAAATTGCAAGCGACCTTGAAAAAATGCTTGACATCACTTTGGAAGTGCCGCGTGATTTTGAACGCCGGTCTGCCGAAGAATATGAAGCTTATAAAAAGTCTCTGGAATATCAGTTAAAGAACAGAATCCTTCCAGGGACAATTGTTTCTGCAGCAGCTGCAATTCTTTTGTTTTGCATTTTTACTATTTCAAATTCATTTATCATCAAACCGCTTAAGGCAAACCGTCTTTACAAACAGGGCTACACCCTTCTTGAAGAAAGTCAGTATCCTCAATCGCTTGAAAAATTTAATGCAGCCCTTGCCTTTAAAGTTAAAAAGCCATGGTTCTATAAATACGCAAGAGGTTTTAGAAATCACAGGCAGTATCAGCGTGCAACAAATATGTACTCTGCAATCCTGTCTTACTTTGATCATGAAAAAGAAGCTGGTCTTGAATGGGCAGAAATGGAAATGAATGATCTTTATGATTATGAAGAAGCCGAAAGAGTTTTGCGCCGTGAAGTTCTTGATTACCACATAAATGATCCGGATGCCCTTTTGATGCTGGGTGATAACTTTCTGGAATGGGCAAGCGAAAAAGATTCTTCAAAATTCCAGGATGCAAAAGAACAGTACGATTTGCTTCTTGAAAAGGGTGATGAAAAATTTTACAGCCTTTATCTTTCTCGTCAAATGAGATATTACATCCGCACGGATAATTTGCGCGAAGTCTTACAGTACAAGGCATACTTTTATCCTATCCAGAAAAAAGACGGTCTTACTGCAAAAGATTTAACTGAACTTTCAGGTTACCTTTTGGACAAGCAGTTTGGAACTTTAAAACCGTCAGAAGAAAATCTGCGCTTTGAAATTGAAAATGTCCGTGAACTTCTTGAAAAAGCTTTGCAGGCAGATGAGTCAAATCCTATTGCCCTTTACAATTTGGGTCGCTACTTTGTAGAAACAAATTCTTCAAGTTCGGCGTTAAGTCTTTTGAGCGAGTCCATAAATCAATTTAAAAATCAAGACAGACGTTCAAAATCTGAAACTTATAAATTTATAAATGCCTACAGACTTTTGGGTGAAGAATATAAAAATGAAAAAGAATATATTCTTGCAGAAGAAACTTACGGTAAGGGGCTTGAACTTTACGAAAAGGAAAATGATGAAAGCGGTTTTGAAAGTGATTCGAATGTAGGAAAGCTGTATGCGGATCTTGCGGATTTGGATTATTTTATTTCCGGCGATATGGACAGCGCTTTGCTCAACTACCAGAAGGCTGTTGAAAACAAAAATGACAATGCTTCAACAAGATACAGAATCGGCTACATCTATTACACTCAGGAAGATTATCAAAAAGCAATGTGGTCTTTCTTAAAGAGCCGCGACTTTAATTCAAATGATACTCACTTGCTTTTGGCACTGGCAAATACTTTCAGTCAGTCAGATGATAATTATAATGCTTTGGGATATTACGATTTACTTTTGAATAAATTGGATTCTTTAAAGGAACAGTACGGGGTGCTTTTGCCACAGGTAAAAACTGAACACGCTGATCTAGTTGAAACTTATATGAGGGCTTCTAACAATGACGGAGTTACTCTTGCACGCATTGCTCAAATGACAGGGGATTCAAGTATGAATGGAAAAGCCCTGGCCCGTTTGCAGGAAAGTCTTCGCGCCTGGGATGCCCTGACTCGTAACCAGGAAACTTTAGTCCGCCCGGAAGGTTCAAACCTTGCTGAACAAAACATTCGTTATCTTACAAATCCAAGTTC
>CAVCWN010000015.1:0-3546 GCA_963605975.1 Desulfovibrionaceae bacterium
GCCACTTGCTGCGCGCGGTCCTTCGGACGGCCTCCGGCCTGGCTCCAGGGTCGGCTAGGCGTGTTTTGAAAAAGAAATGCCCGTTTCTCAAAGCAATTGTTTCTGGCAATTCTTACACAAGGCAGTGTCGCAGTAAGTAGACGTTTTTCGGAAAGAATATTTTTTTTCCGTAAACATGGCGGGGAAAATATTTTTCTAAAAAGTTGAAGACAAATAAATTTTCCGCTAATATTTTTTTCATGGAAATTTCATGCAAAAGAATTGACGGCGGTGCCCTTTTCGATTTTGGAAAGACTTCAAAAGACTACGCCAAGTATCGCGACATTTACCCAGAAGAATTTTATGAAAAAATTATTTCTCTTGGGCTTTGCACAAAAGGTCAAAAAATTCTTGACGTCGGAACAGGCACTGGAGTCTTGCCCCGTAACATGCAAAAGTACGGAGGCGACTGGACAGGCACAGACATTGCAGAAAATCAAATTAATGAAGCAAAAGCTCTTACAGAAAAAATACCTGGTGCAAAAATAAATTACCTTGTAAGCACAGCAGAAAATTTAAATTTCCCAGACCAGACCTTTGACGTAATTACCGCATGCCAGTGCTTCTGGTATTTTGACTACACAAAAACTTCAAAAGAATTTTCCCGCATTTTAAAGACAGGCGGAAAACTGCTTTTGCTTTGCATGGAATGGCTGCCTTCCGAAGACAAAATAGCCGGCGCTTCAGAAAATCTTATTTTAAAATACAACCCCGCATGGACTGGCAAAGGTGCACAAATGAAAAAACTTTTTGTACCTGCCGAATACAAAGAAAATTTTAAAATCGTAAAAGAAGAAAACTGGAAACTGAGTGTTCATTTTACCCGTGAAAAGTGGAACGGCCGCATGAAAACCTCCCGCGGCATAGGTGCTTCCCTGCCACCAGAAAAAATTGCTGAATGGGAAAAAGAACACATGGCCCTTTTAGAAAAAATCGCCCCTAAAGAATTTGACATTCTCCATTACGCAGCCTTCGCAGAATTGGAAAAACTTTAGCCCTTTATGCTAGGCTTGTTTCGGAATTTATCCACTAAGAGTGACGCAGATGCTGTGCGAAACCGCCGAAGGCTAATAAATTCAACATGACACCCTTCTTTGAACAAACTCCACCCCTTGACACTCACCATTCTTTTCTTTATTTTTTTTCTGTACATATACCCCCTTAGGTATAAAAAAATATTTCAGGGAAGCCTTAAGGACAGACACAAAAAAAATGCAACTTCTGAAAGCAACTTTGAAAAATTTCTAAAACTCACCACGAGGTCAAAAAATGCGAAAATGCATGGATAGCGAAAATCTGCACAGGCGAATTAAAAAAATTATCGGGCAAATAAATGCCATTGACAGAATGATTGACGAAGATGTTCCTTGCGAGGACGTACTTTCTCAAATCAACGCGGCAAAGTCGGCCTTGAATAAGTGCGGACAAGTAATTTTGGAAGGTCACATAAATCACTGCATAAAAGAGGCTTTTGAAAAAGGTGATGAAGACGAAATTCAAAACTTTACAAAAGCAATAGAACGCTTTGCAAATATGCAGTAAATGGACTTAAAAACGCGTTAGGGATACGCAAGGCGGCGTAGCCGTTCCGGAGTGGAGAGAGGGCGAAGCCCGAACGAAACGGAGGAATGAAGCGACAGCGGAACCTGGAGTAGCCCGACGGCAAGCGGAATGAGCAAAGCGAATGGAGCTTGCCGGAACGTCCAACGAAGTTTCAAGGTCACGTCCAACGAAGTTTCAAGGTCACGCCCAACGAAGTTTCAAGGTCACGCCCAACGAAGTTTCTAGGTCACGCCCAAAATCTTAACAAATCCCCCACCACTTTTACCTTTTCTTAACATCTTTTTCATAAAATCCTAACCTCCAGGCTTTATTTTGGGGCTACCATTTTTGGAGGTATAAAATGAAAAAGATTTTATCAAAGGAAGGATTTTTTGCTGCACTAAAGGCAACTACATGCGCTTTTATTTTAGCATTCATGGCTTTGGCAGCAAAAGCAAACGCTCAGGAAATTGCAGTAACGCCGACTGGCAAAGGCAGTCCAAAGTACGTATTTTTATTCATTGGTGACGGAATGAGCTATCCGCAGATTCAGAGTTCTGCTTACTATTTGGGAAAAGACGCCGCTGGTATTGTTGACGTTGTAAAAAAATCAGAAAATTCAAAAGATTCACCTTACGGTCAAAACTTAAGTTTTATGAACTTCCCGGTTGTTGGAAGTGCCCAGACTTATGACGCAACATCGTTCGCACCGGATTCCGCTTCTACCGCAACTTCAATTTTCACTGGAAAAAAGACACACTCTTCTTCAATCAACGTTGACATCACAAAAAAGCAGAAGTTCCGCACAATCGCAGAACAACTCCGCGACCAGAAAGGCTGGAAGATTGGTGTTATTTCTACAGTCAATTTGAACCACGCAACTCCTGCCGCAAGTTATGCTCACCAGGCAAGCCGCAAATCAAATTATCCAATTGGACTTGAACTTGTCGCTTCTAACTTTGACTACTTCGCCGGTGGTGCTTTAATGGAACCTCAAGACAAAAACAAGGACAAGGAATCAATTTATTCACTGGCAGAAAAAGCCGGTTACAAAGTTTGCTTTACTCAGGACGCTGCAAGTTCACTCAAAAATGGAGACAAAGCCCTCGTTGTAGCAGAAACTCTTGCCGACGCAGATTCAATGAACTACGACCAGGATGCCGCTGACGGTGAATGGAAACTCCGTGACTACGTTAAAAAGGGAATTGAAGTTTTGGACAACAAAAAAGGATTCTTTATGGAAATTGAAGGTGGAAAAATCGACTGGGCCTGCCATGCCAACGACGCCCGCTCAACAATTGCCGACACAATCGCACTTTCAGAAGCCGTAAAAGAAGCAATTGCCTTCTATAATGAACATCCAAAAGAAACACTGATTCTTGTAACAGCCGACCACGAAACTGGCGGTCTTACAATCGGATTTGCCGGAACAGACTACAACCTCTTCTTTGACACACTCAAAAATCAGAAAATTTCTTACGCAAAGTTCGACAGCGATTACATTGCAAATTACAAAAAGAACAAAACTTCTTTTGACGACGTGATGAAAGACGTTACAGAACTTTTCGGACTTCAGGCTCCTGGTACAAACGGTTCAAACAAAAACGGTGGCCTGGTTCTCACAGATTACGAATACAACCGCATCAAAGAAGCCTACAAAAAGACAATGGCAGGCGACACCAGCCGCAACCAGATGGAATACGAACTTTACGGAACTTACGAGCCGCTTTCGGTAACAATCACCCACATCATCAACAACAAGAGCGGTATCGGATTTACCTCTTATTCGCACACTGGTTTGCCGGTTCCAGTTTTCGCCCTTGGTGCAGGTCAGCAGGAATTTGTTGGTTACTACGATAACACGGACATTTACAAAAAAATGGCTAAGCTTACCAAGGTTGTGCAGGATTAAAATTATAAAAACAAAATGAATGTTTTGGGGTTGTCTTTAAGGCAGCCCCTTTT
>CAVCWN010000016.1:0-7120 GCA_963605975.1 Desulfovibrionaceae bacterium
CAAGCAACACTCTGGATTTGTCCAGCGTTCCTGTTTTAAAGTCTTTGACCCATTTACCTGTTATAGTTGATCCATGCCATTGTGTTAAACACAGAAGCCAGGTGCCGCAGATGGCTCTTGCTGCCATTGCCTCTGGGGCAGATGGCATTATGGTGCAAGTTCATTCTACGGACGGTAAGCCTTCCTCAGAAGGTGCATGTTCCCTGGAACCTATGCAGTTCAACAAGCTGATGCATGATGTAGAAGCATTTTCTCCGGTTATGGGAAAGGCCCTTTGCAGAATCCGTTTTGAAAAATCAAAAGAAGAAAAATCAAATCCGGAAACGAAAAAAGAAAATAAAAAAATTCTTTGTGCCTATTGCGGAAAAAAAGGTGCCTATGCCCAGCAGGCTGTTACAAGATATTTTGATTCACCAGATGTTGAAAGCCTGCCACTTGATTCCTTTGGCGAACTTTTTAAAGCTGTAACTGATGGCAGGGCAGATTATGGCATGGTGCCAATTGAAAATTCCCTAGCTGGTTGTGTTTACCAAAATTATGATAATTTTTCACGCTTCCCGGATGTCAGCATTGTGGGATCCATCACTTTGAACATACGTCATTCCCTTCTTGCCATTAGGGGGGCAAGTCTTTCTGACATAAAAAATGTTTATTCGCATCCACAGGCTCTGGCCCAGTGTAAGAAATTTCTGGATGGGCAAAAGGGGTGGACTCAAATTGATGCAGCCAGTACGGCAACTGCGGCAAAGATGGTTAGTGATTCTGGCAAAAAGGAAAACGCTGCAATCGGTTCGCTTTTAAATGCTTCCCTTTATGGATTGAATGTTTTGCAAGAAGACATTGAAGATGATCCACATAACTTTACACGCTTTCTTGTAATAAAGGCAAATCATGTTTTAAATGATTTTTCTTTTGAAGAAAACGTAAAATCAAATATGGCAAGTTTTATTTTTACTACAAAAAATGAATCAGGTGCCCTGCTTGCGGTTTTGGAAATTTTTAATCAAATGAATTTAAATCTTACTCGCTTGGAATCACGCCCCATTTCCGGCCAGTCATGGAAGTATTGGTTTTATAGTGATGTTGAACTGCCTGAAACTTTTGACGGTAAAGAAAAAAATGCAAATGAATTTGTCCAGGGGCTTTTTGAAAAACTAAAAGAAAAAACTGAAGAAGTAAGACTTTTGGGAATATACTCTGAAAGTAAACATTAGGGTTAAAAAATATAGGGATTGGTCACTTTGTGACAGGAGGAATGTATGGAAGCAAGTAAAGAAAAGCAGTATGTTTTGTCTGTTCTGGTAGAAAATCATGCTGGTGTTTTAAGTCGTGTGTCTGGACTTTTCAGCCGCCGCGGTTACAATATTGATTCGCTGACGGTTTGCGAAACTATGGATGAAGCTAAGTCCAGGATGACTATTGTTGTCAGGGGCGATGAATATATTCTTGAACAAATAAAAAAACAGTTGTCTAAACTTGTTGAAGTAATCAGCATTGAGTACTGCCACAAATCTTCTACAACACAAAGAGAAACTGCTTTAATAAAAGTTGCTGCCAATGGAGCCAGCCGCGGTGTAATAATTGAAAGCTGCGAAATTTTCCGCGCCCACATTGTGGATGTTTCAGAAAATTCTTTGATTGTTGAAGCAACTGGTAGCGAAGACAAAATTTCTGCTTTGATCCGCTTACTGGAACCTTATGGAATTTTGGAATTGCTTAAGTCTGGTCTTATTGCCATGGATCGCGGCGAAAAGGTGATGAAATAAATTTCAAAAAAATTGATTTAATGGAGCCTCTAAAAATTGCAATTTTTAAAGATGCCCTTAGGGGCTCCATTAAAAAAATCAATTTTTAATGGAGCCCAAAATGCTAAAAAAAAGGCCTTCTTGAAGGTGGCTTCACTGTTCCTTTTAGATGTGGTCTTTTTTTATTTTATGCCATTTTTCATTGTAAAGAATGTAAAGGCCGTTTGTAACTTGGGCTTGTCCGCTTTTAAAAACATTTATCTTTTTCGGAAAAATAAAATTATTTTCTGCACTAGAAAAATTTAATTCAGTAAAAATTCCTTTTATTTTTTCTTCATAAACTTTTAAATCTTTTTCATCAATTTCCTTTGCAAAAAGCATTTTCTTTGTTAAGGAATTTTTTTCATTTTCAAAAAGAATTTTAAAATCAAAATAAAGATTTGGACCCTTAAAAGAAATGCCTTGTAAAGTAAAATCTTCTGTTTTGCTAAAGTCAATTTTTGTGCATTCTCCACCATCAAAAAAAATCCATAATGGAAAAATCTGGTAAAGCATAAATTTATTTTCCTGGGAACTTTTTTCTGCTTCTTCCTTGACCATTAAATTAAAAGTGGTGACAAATTTTTTTGCGAAACTTGTAATAAAATGATTTAAATCTTTGTGAAGTAAGATGGCTTTCATTCTTTAAGTATAGAGAAAAGATTTTAAAAAGTGTAGTATGGGCTTATGAAAAAACTTTCTTTAACTTTTATTTTTACAATTCTTTTTTTTACTTTTATTTCATGTTCTCAAAAAATTTCTAAGTTTTCACTTTTGAATTTTGCACAAGAAAATCTTCTGGCTTTAAGTCCTGCAGCTGTAAATTCTTTTGTGGATTTAAAAGATGAAACTGGTGACATGTTTTACAAATTCACTGAAAATCAAATGAATGAAGTGACATCTCTTTTTATTGACAAAAATCTTCGCTCAGTAGAAATTACTTTGCAAAATCTTAGCGAGGGTGACTATGGAAAAGAAAAAGACAAATCCTTTACTTTGGGACTTTTGTACAAAGATGATTTTGATGAAAATGGAAAATTAAAAAGTCAGCTGGATGGTCGCGGCCAAGTGTCTGGAAACCTATGCGACTACCAGAGTGAAACTATAAAGGTAAGTCTTGCTTCAAGAATTGTACCAGCAGGTTTTTATGTCAGGGCAAAGCCTGGTGTAAAAGTTGAAGGTATTTCTTTTGAAGAATTAAAAATTGGTTTTGAAATTAGTGACCAGGCCCTGCTTTTTGCTTTTGGTTATGATGGCGGAATTTTACAAAAGACTTTTACTGCTGCCGATTTCGTTGAAGCGGACAATCTTTTTGTTCCATTTAATTCAAGTGAAGGTCTTCTTCCAAAAATCGAAATGTCATTTAAAAAACTTTCAGACTATGGAAGCGAAAGAGATCCTGTCAAAGTAAAAGCAAAATATGGCAGCGAAAATTTTTCTATTGTGATGAGCCCTGCCTGCCAAAAACTGACAGTCCAGACATCGGCATTTAAATCAAAAAATTCCATTTTGCAGGTAAAGGAAAATGCAGATCTTGTTACATCAATTATGATGAAGGCGAATGCAAAAGGTTCTGCTTCTCAAAAAATTATAGATCCTTTTGAAACAGACCTTGCCTTTGTTCTTGACTGGCCACGGGAAAACTGGCGGTGCGATGACTATGAACTTTACCAGTGGAATCTTTTTCCAAAAGTTTTATTTTTTGATTTTAAAGATTATGACACCCAAAGCCGCTTTTTGACCCGTATGGCATATTTTGTAGAAAAGGAAGGTTATAAGGGAAGTCTTCAAAGTGACTACTTCGTTGCCACCCACCGCGGTTACAATGCCCACGACTACAAGGCCCAGGATATGGCTGCATTTTTTTCGAAAGCTGTTTTAGAAAATTTTACTCTTAATGAAGAAGAACTTCTTTTAAGGACAATTCTTGTTCATAACAAAATTATAAGTCCACAAAGCGACGGAACTTTTACAGGAAATGAAGGTTCCATAATTTCCATTTCAAGAGAAACAGCTGCTTCTACAAGAGTGCAGCTTATGGCTCACGAAAGCTGGCACGGAATTTATTTTTCTTCTCAAGACTTCAGGAATTTTGTTGAAAGCGAATACAATAATTTTGACCCGACATGCTGGTCATTCATGAAAGCCTATTTTAAATCACAAAATTTGGGCTACGATCCAAATGATGATTATCTTATGAAAAATGAATTTATGGCTTACCATATGCAGCGGTCTGTAGAAGAAAGCCAAATTTACTGGAAGGAAAGGGCTTCGTGGTCAGCAGTAAATGCAGCGGCTCCAGCCCAGTGCGCTCATGTAAGAAAAACAAACGCTTCCCACATTGCAGAACAATCTCAAAGATTCAGCGATTATGTTTTTAAAACATGGGGCCTGTCTTGTGGAAAGGCATGGCTTTGCGAAAGAAACTAAGTGTAAAAAAAAGCCCTGAAAAAATTCAATTTCCAGGGCTTTAAAAAAATCAGCACTTTCCTAAATCTGTGTTGAAAAGTTTTTCTGCATTCAAGGTGCTTGGAGGTCCGTGGCCCGGCATTAAAACCAGATTTCTGTTTTGCGAAAGCAGTTTTAAGTTTATGTTGCTTTTTAAAAGGCGGGCCGAATAGTGGCTGGATGTTTCACTGATTGTTCCTGCAAAAAGTGTGTCTCCTGTAAAAAGTACATTGCCTATTTTGTAAACCATGCTGTCCGGTGTGTGGCCTGGCACGGAATAAAATTCAATATCCATTCCTGCAAGATTTATTTTTCCGTCGCCGTGAACCAATTCGCATTTCATTCCCATAATTTCTGAATCCGCAGCATAAATTTTGGGAGAGTAAATTCGCATCAAAGTTTCCAGTCCTGCAACGTGATTCAAGTGGCGGTGGGTTATAAGACAGGCTGTTACTTTGTAAGGACCTCCTTCAATTTGATTTATCATTTCTTCTGAAATCTGGCCCGGGTCAATGATGATTGCTTCTTTTACATTTGGGGAATCGTTTACAACAACGTAGCAGTTTGTAAAATCTTCAATGCAAAGGTGAAAGTAAATTTTCATAAAGTGTCCCCCTGAAGGTCATCGTAAAGTCCGCCCTGGCTGCCCTTGTCTTTTTTTTCTTCAAAAAGAGCTTCTTTTGTATTCGAAAGCCTAAAGGAAATTCCTTCTTTGATGGAAGAATAAAAAATAGTTTTTTTCAAGTTGCAGTTTGTAAAAGAAGTGTTCATCAAAATTGATTTTATAAAGCGGCTGTTGTAAAGATCGCTGTTGTCAAAAGATGACTGGTAGCATGTGATTCCATTAAAATTATTGTGAATCAAATCGCTGCCCGTAAGAATTACGTGAACCATGCGGCTGCCCGCAAAAGAAGAATACTGGATGTTTGAATTTAAAAAATCCGAATCAGTAAAAGTGCAAAAATCCATAATGCACATTCTGGCATGAAGGCCCTGTGCATGGAGGTTTGTAAAATTGCAGTTAGAAAAAACGCAGCCAAAGAGTTTTTTGTTTTCCAGATTAATGTCTGAAACGCTTACTCCTGGCGCATTTAATCCTACAATTTTGTCATGACATTTTATGTAGTCACGAATTTTTTCTATGGCTCCCTGTGGATCCGGATGGTGTTCCAGACAGTAGCCGTCACTTTCAAGAATATTTCCTTCTTCATCAAAATTGCTAAGAGGAAGTTTATTGCACGATGGGCATTTACAAGTTGTTAAAAGATACATATAAAAATGTTACGCTATTGAAAGAATTAAGTCAAACATATAAAATTCACCCATGTGCTGGAAATGTAAGAAGAATATCCAAATAGAAAATATCGCATTTAAAGACGAATGCAGCATTTGCAAAAGCGATTTACATTGCTGCAAAAACTGCAAATTTTATGCGCCGGGTTTTCATTATGATTGCCACGAAGATATTGATGAACTTGTCAAAGACAAAGAAAAAGCGAATTTTTGTGACAGCTTTGTAGTGAAAAGAATTTTTGACAGTCAGGGAAATGATTTATCTTTTGAAGAAAAAAATCAAAAGGCAAAAGACTCTTTTAATTCCCTCTTTTCAATTTGAACTTAGGGGCCATTTTTTTTGCGGACAATTTTTAAGGAATAAATATGAATAACTCAATCGATCTGGCTTTTTTAGATTCTGGAACGGGCGGCATCCCCTACATGCTGGATTTAAAAAACAAAAAGCCTTCATTAAAAACACTCTACCTTGGAGATACCCAAAATTTTCCCTACGGCGAAAAATCAAATGAAGAAATCATTTCCTGTGCTATAGACGTTGTTGGAAAAATGATTTCAAAATGGAATCCCAAAACAATTGTCATCGCCTGCAACACAATCAGCGTAACCGCTTTAAGCCAGCTAAGAAAAACTTTTCCAGACAGGCCCTTTGTAGGAACAGTGCCCGCAATCCGCCTGGCTGCTAAAGTTACAAAAAATAAAAATATAGGACTTTTGGCTACCAATGGAACAGTCAACCATCCTTACACAAAAAAACTCATGGAAGATTTTGCCAGTGACTGTCAGATATTCAGCCGGGGAGATCCAGCCTTAGTTTCTTTTATTGAACATTCATATTTTAAAGCCAGCCAGGAAGAACGCTTTGCTGCCATAAAACCAGCCTTAGATTTTTTTAAATCCAAAAATTGCGACACAATAATTTTAGGCTGCACACATTTTACCCACATAGCAAAAGAATTTTCCCTTCTTGCCGGCGAAAAAATTAATGTCATTGACAGCCGTGACGGAGTTTCAAACCAGGCAATCCGCATGGAAGAACTTTCCGCCGCCGCAATAAAAGCCGCTCACCTTTCCAAAGTCCAGGGCAGCCCCCTCCAAGAAGAAAAAGACATGAGCTTTTTTGTCACCGCCCTCAGGCAGCCCAGCGACCAGGAAGAATACAAAATCCTCTGCCAAAATTATTCCATCCCCTTCGGTGGCATTTTCTAAATTTTCTTTTTTCTGAAGATGCCGCCTTTAAAGACGGCCAATCGTGGTTCCGCTCCCGCTCCATTGCTCCACTTACGTTCCGCAACCAGCCTGCGGCTGGCCACTAATGTCCGGCTAGTGCTGGGGGGGTGGTTAGAAGTAAAAATAGAGATAACATTTGTTTAATATCTAATACCATCTTTTTTAGAATCTTACTTTTTTTAAATAAAAGTTGTGTTATAATTTTAACAAATAAGTAAAAGGAGATGTGATAAAGATTACATCCATGTAATTTTTATCACTGCAGTTTTCCAAACTTTGTTTGTAAAACTGCTGATTCAGCACCTCCTGTGCTGCCGCTAACGCGGAGTTTTATAAGGAGACGCTTATGAAAATTATTAAAAGGT
>CAVCWN010000017.1:0-5279 GCA_963605975.1 Desulfovibrionaceae bacterium
GAAAAAGACCTATGCATTTTTGGTCTGGCACAAGGGTAAGCGAAGATGAAATTTCTGATATAAAAAAATACAACAGGGCAAACGGCATAATGTGGCTGACATATTCAATTTTTTTCCTACTAGCTGGCATTTTGGGACTTTTCAGCATGACACTTGCTTCAATTTTTCTTATGGCAAGTCTGGCACTGGGACTTCCGGCCCTCATAATCTGCTACACAATGATTTACAAAAAATATAAAAAATAAAAATTTGCAGCATTTCTTTTTTTAAATAGGCATAGCCGGCCGTGAAAGGGCCTGGTGCCTTGAAAAGGCACTGGAGCGAAGCGGAACCCTGAAAGGGCCGTTAAAGAAAAGGCGGTATGCTTCTAAAAAAAAATTAAAATAAATTGACAGTTTTTTGCATGGTCTGTAAAATGCTTTTGAAACCGGGGTGGTCTGACGGCCTGAGATTATACCCGCGAAGCTTCGCACGAAGTTTCAATCCTGATCCGGATAATGCCGGCGGAGGAAGTATGACTACTTTCAATTTTTTTAAAATCAATTTTTTTAAAATCAATTTTATTTTTATGGTGGCTCTTGCGGCTTTGAATTTTTTTTCATGCGCGAAAAATGATGAAAGGTCAAAAGAGGTTGTTGTTTACACTTATGATTCTTTTGCGGGCGAATGGGGTGCGGCCCCTGCCATCAAAGAAAAATTCGAAAAGTCGAGCGGCCTGACTTTGACTTTTGTGGACTGCGGGGATGCTGTTCAAGCTTACACAAAGGCTTTGGGCGAAAAGGAAAATCCTAATGCAGATGTGGTTTTGGGCTTGGACAATAACATGCTGCACAAAATTCGAAAGGACAATTTCTTTGAAATCTACAAACCTAATGGAGCAGAAAATTTAAATGCTTCTTTGCAAGAAGAACTGGGGGGCGACTGGCTTTTAACTCCTTACGATTACAGTTACTTTGCTATGATTTATGACAGCGAAAGTGGAATTAAAAAACCGGCTTCCCTGGAGGATTTAACTTCAAGCGAATACAAAAAGAAAATCATTCTTATGAATCCGGAAACTTCAAGTCCGGGCTTGGGCTTTCTTTCATGGACGGTGAGCGTTTTTGGTGACGGACAGGAACTTTTGGATTACTGGGCAGCTCTTAAAGAAAATATTTTGACTATGACCAGCGGCTGGAGCGAAGGCTGGGGAATGTTTGAAAGCGGAGAAGCGCCTCTTGTAATCAGTTACACAACCAGTCCTGCTTACAATGTTGAGTACGAAAAAAATTACAGGGACCAGGCTTTGATTTTTGACCAAGGCCACATTCAGCAAGTGGAAGCTTTGGGTCTGGCAAAAAATGCTCCTAACAAAAAGGGGGGAAAGGCTTTTATTGATTTTATGATCAGTCAGGATGCCCAGGAGGAATTGCTTTTTACCCAGTGGATGTACCCGGCAAATTCTAATGTGGAACTGCCTGACTCTTACAGGGAAGCAGCCCCTCTTGCAAAGACGACTTTAAAAACTGACAGCGAAAAAACTGAAAATGTTCTTGAAAGCGTTATGACCATTTTGGGAAAATAAAAAATAAATGGTTTCGAAAAAAAAAGAATGGCAGAAAAACATCTCTTCCTGTGTGCAGATTTTTTTAACAGGCTGCTGCATTACAGTTTTTTTTCTTGTCATTCTTTTTTTTATTTTTTCAAGCGCAAAATCTTTGTCTTTTTCTTTTAAGACAAAAAGTGATTTTTCTTTTTTTAAAGAATTAAATTTTAAGAGTTTTTTTAAATGCCTTTTCTTTACTTTGGCCCAGGCTTTTTCTTCCACTTTGCTTGCTTTACTGTTTGGGCTTTTTGCTTCTTATTTTGTAAGCCATAAATCTTTTTTGTTAAGAAAAGTTTTTCTTTCCTTTGCAACTGTTCCCTTGTGTCTGCCTGCTATTGTTATGGCTTTGGGTTACATTGCGACTTTTGGTTTTGCGGGAATTATAAATGAAATTTTGATGAAGATTTTTTCTTTGGAAAATCCGCCTTTAAAATTTCTTTATTCTTTTTGGGGACTGATTGTTTGTCAGGGCTTTTACAACTTTCCTTTGGTTATGGTGACTGTGGCAAGGGAATGGATGAAGTGCGACAAAAGGCAAGCGAATGCGGCCCGTCTTTTGGGCAGCAGCGAAAAAAGAATTTTTTTTACAATCACGCTAAATCAACTTTTGCCTGCAATTTTTTCCAGCTGCATTCCTGTTTTTATTTACTGTTTTTTTAGTTTTATGATTGCGAGTCTTTTTGCAGGAATGGACGGAAACACCTTGGAATTACTCTTGTACTATACGGCAAAGGTTAAACTGGATTTTAAAAAGGCAGGACTGATTGCTTTGGTGCAGACGCTTCTGGCCTTTTTGATTTTATATGTTTACGCAATGATTGAAAGTAAGGGGGAAAGTCAAAAGGAAACAGTGTTTCTTAATGAAAAAAAATCTTTAAGAAAAATAAGGGGGGCAAGTCTTAAAGAAAAAATTCTTTTTGGGATTTTTATTTTTATAACATTTACTTTTTTTGTTTTGCCATTTCTTTCCATTTTGATTTTGTCTTTTACAAAAAACGCAAGGACATCTTCCTCTTTTTCTTTTTTGCTTTGGAAAAAAATATTTTCTTCCACTTCATTTTGGACTAGTTTAAAAAACACTTTTCTTACGGCATGGGCGACAAGCACTTTATCTACGTCATGCGGATTTTTTTATGCAGTTTTTTTAAGGACAAAAAAATCTTCTTCTAAAAATAACTTTTTAAAAACACTGGCACTTTTACCAATGGCTGTTTCTTCCGTGATGATGGGGCTGGGGGCAAGTCAGCTTTTTAAAAACGGAAACTTTTTTATTTTGGTTTTAGCACAAACTGCTTTAAACTGGCCTTTTGCTTTCAGGCAGATTTATGCTTCACTTGTAAAGATTCCAGACGAAACTTTAAATGCGGCCAGACTTTTGGACACAAGAAGACTGAATGTGATTTTTAAAATCATACTACCCTACTCGCTAAAAAGTATTTTAAATTCTTTGGGCTTAACTTTTGCCCTTTCGGCAGGGGACGCGACACTACCTTTGACTCTTTCACTTAGAAATTTTACAACTCTTTCCCTTTACACATACCGTCTGGCTTCTTCTTACAAATTAAATGAAGCATGTGCCTGCGGTTTGATTTTAGCTTTTATTTGCATGACCATCTTTTTGCTGGCAAGAAAAGGAGGCAGGATAAAAAAATGAAATATTTTGAAGCCCACAATCTTTACAAAAAATTTGATTCGATTGAAATTCAATTTTCTCTGGCGACAGAAAGGGGCAGCATGACTTCGATTGTAGGTCCAAGTGGGGCTGGAAAGTCTACGGTTTTAAAAATGATTGCAGGGCTGGAAGAAATTGATTCTTTGAATAAAGGGGACTGTAAAAAAAATAAAAGGTCTGGAGAAAAAAGTGAATGTCAAATTTTTTTGGACGGTCAGGAAATAAGTCACTTGATTCCACAAAAAAGAAATTTGGGAATGGTTTTTCAGCAGCCCTCACTTTTTTTAAATATGAATGTAATTGAAAATATTTCTTACGGGCTAAGGTGCAGGGGCTTTTCAAAAAAAGAGGCTTTTGGGGAAAGTGAAAAATTTCTTGAAATGATGGGGTTAAAAGATTTTGCAAAAAGGGATCCTGCTTCTTTGAGTGGAGGTGAAGCCCAGCGCATTTGTCTGGCCCGAACTTTGATTGTAAAACCAAAATTAATTTTGTTTGATGAAGCTTTAAGCGCCTTGGATGCTCCTTTAAGAAAAAAGCTAGGGGAAGAAATTCTTGAGCTGCAAAAAAAACTAAACTTTACAGCTTTGATGGTAACCCATGACATTGAAGAAGCAAGACGCCTTAGCCAAAGAATTATTTTGTTAAAGAAAGGAAAAATTATCTGTGACTGCCCGGCAAATGATTTTGATGAAAGGCTTTTGGAATAGATTTTTTTGGGGGACGCTTTACGAATGAGGTGAATGTTTTTTATTCAACTTTGCTTATGAAAAAAAATATTTTTTTGCTGCAGACTGCTTTACGAATGCAGAGTCTCTTTTCAAAACAAACCTAGCCGGCCGTGTAGCCAGGCCGAAGGCCGTCCGAAGGACCGCGCGCAGCAAGTGGCGGAAGGGCCGTTAAACAAGAGACGGTATGCTTTGAAAAAAAAATAAAAAATTACAAAATGATTATTTGCCACAAGGCGTGCTTTGTATTATATTTGATGTAATATTTTATTTTCGAGGCGCACACATGGCTGAAACAAATTGCGGCGGCAGCTGCTCAAATTGCAGTGCATCTAACTGCTCAAAGAAACCACTTCACGAAACTTTACTTCCTCAATCTTCTGTAAAAAAAGTTATTGGAATTGTAAGCGGCAAGGGCGGAGTTGGAAAGTCACTGGTCACTTCACTTCTGGCTTCTAAAATTCAACATGACGGATTTAAAACGGCAATTCTTGATGCGGACATTACAGGTCCTTCCATTCCAACTGCTTTTGGTCTTTCAGAGGAAAGGGCTGAGGCTGGCGAAACTGTCGTTAATGGAGAAAAGAAAGAATTTCTTAAATCAATAAAAACTAAAAATGGCATTCAGTTGATGTCTATGAATTTTCTTTTGCCTGAAGAAACGGATCCTGTTATTTGGAGGGGACCGGTTATTTCTGGTGCGGTAAAACAGTTTTGGACTGATGTTCTTTGGGAAGATGTTGACTTTATGTTTGTTGACTGCCCGCCTGGAACTGGTGATGTTCCTCTTACTGTTTTCCAGTCACTGCCGGTGGATGGAATTATAATTGTTTCTTCGCCACAGCAGCTGGTTCGCGTGATTGTTGAAAAAGCGGTTAAGATGGCAAACATGATGAACATTCCTGTTTTGGGTTTGGTTGAAAACATGAGTTATGTAAAATGCCCTGACTGCAATAAGGAAATTCACGTCTTTGGTCAAAGCAACATTCAGCGCATTGCTGATGATTTTGGTTTAAATGTTCTTGCCAGAATTCCTATTGAAGAAAAAATGTCTGTTACTGTTGACAATGGTGAAGTTGAAACTTTGACAGACGGTTATGTTGATGACGCTGCAAAGGTCATTGAAGATTTGATGAAATAATTTTATGGCATTTCTACAGAGAAATACTTTATGAAAAAATTCATTTGTGGTCCCATGGCTACTTTAAGTCACCAGGCTTTTCGAATGCAGACAGAAAAATTTGGTGGCTGCGACGAATATTTTACAGAAATGATAAATGCTTCGACTCTTTTGACC
>CAVCWN010000018.1:0-2548 GCA_963605975.1 Desulfovibrionaceae bacterium
ATTTATGTCTTTATTATAATGCAGATTTTTTTATTTTCAAGGTTTTCTTTGCATTTTAACCTATTTTAACAATAGAAAGAGTTAATAAGTAAAGCCGCCCGTTCGTTCCCCGTGGCGGCTTTATAGCTAAAACGTGGAGACGACCGCAAGAAACGGGCATTCTCTTTTTAAAAGCAGCCTAGCCGGCCGTGGAAGGGCCTGGTGCCTTGAAAAGGCACTGGAGCGAAGCGGTATTTGCAACAAGCACGAATGTGCGCCGTTTCTAGCAACCCTGCAAGGGCCGTTAAACAAAAAGCGGGATGCTTCAAAAAAAACACCTGCAGGCTATAAAATTTATAAAAATTTTCAATTCACATTCTACAATTTTTTTAGTGACAAAAAAGTTTTTTTAAGGGTAAAATTTCCTTTGTAAAAGAATGCCTGAAAAAATCAAATTTTATTTCTTTTATAGGAGTTTTTATGAAAAAGGTTTTTAGAAAAATCTTGCCGCTTGCGATGATGGCGCTTTTGTTTGCTTCTTGCGGCGATGGACCAACAGGAAATGGGTCTGGAAGTGGATCTTCTTCAAGCGGAAGTTCAAGTATTTCTTATGATGGTGGCAAATTTGTAATCAACAATACCGGTACATCCGTAGATTTTGTAAAAAATATGGGAATGGGCTGGGTTTTGGGAAATACTTTGGACGCAACCGCTGCTGATTCAACATCAGACATAACTTCTTCTACAAATACAGAAACTTACTGGGGTATGCCAAAAACAACAGAGGCAATGATTAAAGCCGTTCATGATGCGGGGTTTAAGACTATCCGTATACCTGTAAGTTGGCACAACCACATTTCTTCTGTTTCTGACGGAACTTACACTATTAATTCTGACTGGATGGCAAGGGTAAAAACCATTGTAGACTGGGCCTATAATGACGGAATGTGCGTTATTATAAACATTCACCACGACAATATGCCAATTTCTACTATTAAAAATACAAAGGCTTACGGTTACGCCCTTTCTGATGATTCTGCAATTCAAACAACATCTATCAATTACATAACATCTGTTTGGAAACAGATTGCCACGACTTTTTCTTCTTACAGCGATGCCCTTATTTTTGAAGTTTTAAACGAACCTCGCGACAAGGACGGTGAGTGGAAGGGAAATGAATGGTGGACAAATTCCTCTGAAATGGTAAGTGTAATCACAAAGTACGAAAACGAAGCAATTAAGGCAATTCGTTCGGTTAGTGGAAACGAAACTCGCTACATCATGGTGCCAGGTTACGCCGCAAGTGGTTCAGATTCCGGGGAACTTTCACTTTACACTTTCCCAACAGATTCAAATACTGCTAATGGAACAAACAAATTGATTCTTTCGGCCCACGCATATTCACCATACAATTTTGCTATGTCTGATTTTACAGATACCACTTTTGATTCAAGTGACGCGAGCCAGCTGACAACGATTTTTAACTACCTTAAAAATAATTACGTTTCAAAGGGAATTGGCGTTGTAATGGGCGAAGCGTCTGCTTCTGACAAAGACAACACTGCAGAACGTGTAAAATGGGCAAAGGATTATTATTCAAAGGCAACGAATGTCGGAATTCCAGTTGTTTTGTGGGATAACATGTGTACATACGCAAGTACTGGTAATTCAACTTCTGGCGAAAATCACGGATATTTTAACCGCAAAACTTTAGAATGGTACTTCCCGGACATTATAAAGGCAATGGGCAGCCAGGTTTATGATGATTATGCAGAAAAAGTTTCTATTTCAAGTTCAAGTTCTAGTTCTGAAGATTTTGATGATTCTACAAAGACTTTGACTTCGCTTTTTTCTGGAACTTTAGTCCTTGACAATTGGGGGACAAATAAAAGCTATGCAGCAAGTGACTTTTCTGCTGCAGATGAATCCTCTTATTTGAAATTTGAATTGACAAATGTGACTTCAGCTTCCCGCTTAAAGTTGCAGGCAGGCGACTGGTCAGCAGAAAATGTATTCTGTAATGGAACATGCAAGGGCGGAAGCACAGGAGATGATATTCTTTTACCAACATCGGCAGAAGGAACATTCTACTACAAGCCAACAAGTTCTGAATGGGAAACAATAAAATCTTTGGGCATGGTGGTTTATGGAACAGACTTAACGGTAACTTCCATTTCTCTTGCTTACTAAAAAAATATTTGTAAAAAAATAAGACAAAAAAAGAGGCCGCTTTAGGAAAGAAGTGACCTCTTTTTTTTACAGGCAAGGCAGGGCCGTGTAGCAGCGCGAAGGCAATTTCAATTGCCTGAAGCGAAGAAAAGTGCAAAAGAATTTCTTTTGCACTTTTCTTTAAGCGGTAGCGCACTGCGGAAGGGCCCTTTTTAAATGCGTTTGCCCCATAAAAAAATAAATTACAAAACTGCGTTCAAGAACTGTTTTAAGCGGTCGCTTTTCGGGCTAGTGAAAATTTCTTTCGGGCTGCCTTCTTCGGCAATGTGACCGTCATCCATAAAAATTATTCTTGTGCCAACTTCGCGGGCAAACCCCATTTCGTGGGTTACGACAATCA
>CAVCWN010000019.1:0-2670 GCA_963605975.1 Desulfovibrionaceae bacterium
AAAAAAAGATTGTAAAAAAGGCTCCTGCTGTGGACACCCACGAAAGTCTTATGGATGCCATAAGGACTTTGGGCAGCCTTTGTAACCAGTACGAAATGGTTTTGCAAAAGATAAAGGACAACCATGGCGTGCTTGAAAGTGAGCACCAGTCTTTCTTTGACAAGATTTGCGCTTTCTTTAGAAATTTGTTTGGCAAAAAAGATCCGACTGAAGATTATGAACTGGTTATTACAGATAAAACTTCTAATTCTAAGAAAATTGAAGTTTTAAACTACAGTACATTTTATGACAGTCTGGAAAAGCGGTGCCGCTACTATGCTTCTATTGTTGTAAAAAATTCTCCGGGCTATTCAAAAATCAATATGCAAAAGGATGTTGCCATTTTGGATTTTCTTCACAAACAAATTGAAGACAATTTAAAATTGCACACTGTCCTTGTTGCCCTGGATGAATTTTTTAAAAGTCGTACTAACACAAAAGACCGTTCAAGAATTCGCGGTATTAAAATGGAACTGACTACAATAAAAAATATTATCATAAAGACAAACCAGCAGTGCGCAGAATATACGGCTTACCTGGAAGAACAAAAACAAATGGAGAAGTTGGGAATAAATGAATAAAAGAAAAATAGTTTTTTTTGTTTTGTCGATTTTTTTTGTTGCTGCAAATTTCTTTTGTCAGGATTCAAAAAATCAAAGTGAAGAAAATTCTTTGGAAGAGCTGGCTGAAGAAGAATCTTTTGTTGACCAGAGTCTGCAAAGGAATTTAAATGTTTTTTCAAGCAGCTGGAAATATAATTTAAATCCTCACACGGCCCAGTATGCCAGTGAAGCCCAGGTTTTAAATTCTTTGTATGAAGGACTTTTTTGTTACAACCCCATGACGGGCGAAGCTATAAAGGCTTATTGTTCTTCTTACAAATTAAGTCGTGATAAAAAGAGGTGGACTTTCACAATTCGCGATGGTGCAAAGTTTAGTAATGGGGATGAAATTACGGCTGAAACTTTTAAGGAATCGTGGCTGAATCTTCTGGCAAATCCACAGGCTGAATATGCTTCTTTTGCAGACTGCATTCAGGGGGCAAAGGAATACCGCACTGGTAAGGGAAAAAGGGAAGATGTAAGAATTTCTGTTAACGAAAAAAATACCCTTGTTTTGCATTTGACTACTCCAACTGAACATTTGCCGCAAATGCTCTGCCATCATTCTTTTGCGGCTGTGAGTACAAAAGAAAATGTTTTTTCAGGTCCCTATATTTTAAAATCCTACAAGGACGATGTAATCACTCTTGTAAAAAATGAAAATTACATTGATTGCAAAAAAGTTCACCTTCCTTCTGTAACGATTACCATGCTTTCAAACTATGATGAATTGAGCCACAAATTTAATACGGGCGAAGCTGACTTGGTTTTAAAAAATGGTGATTACTCAAAAGTGATTGATTCTTCTGCTGTTCAAATGAGTGCCCAGTTTGGAACTCAGTATTATTTTTTTAAGATGAATGATAATGTCTGGTCAAAAAAGGAATTCCGCCGTGCTTTAGTGGAAGCCATTCCTTATGAACAGCTGCGTTCTCCTTTTTATTTGCCGGCAGAAACTCTTGTCTACCCATTAACTTATTATCCTAAGGTTGTGGGCTTTTCGGATTATGACACCCAGGATGCAATTGCTTTGATGGATGAGGCCAGACAAAAAAATAATATCAGTAAAGAACAAAAACTGCCTTTGGTTATTTCCATTTCTTCGGATGTTAAGTGGGAGTTGGAAGCGGCTATTATTTTAAAAAATGCCTGGGAACCTTTGGGTGTGGATGTTTCAATTCAGTCTTTGCCTAGTTCACTTTACCTTTCTTCAATTTCAACTTCCCAGGCGGATTTGTTTTTGTACGGCTGGGTTGGGGATTATGCGGATCCTTTAGCTTTCCTGGAACTTTTTAAAAGTGATTCAAGTTTAAATGTTTCCAAATATAATAATCCAAAATATGACAGACTGCTTTCTTTGGCAGCAAGCGCAGATTCTACCCAGGAGCATTATGACTATCAGGCTAAGGCAGAACAAATTTTGCTTGATGAAGGTGAAGTGATTCCTTTGACATATTTTGTTTCCTTGAATTTAATTGACACACAATTGCTTGGCGGCTGGTACAAAAATTCTATGGACATCCATCCCTTTAAGTACATGTACTTTATGAAAAAAGAATTTAAGCTGCCGGGTTTTGTCAGGTGGGAAATGTAGGTGATGGATGTTTATTTTTTGTAAACGGTTGGCCATGTTAGGTGGAGAGATGATTGTTGTGTAAACGAGTGGCGCCTGTTATGTGGACAAATGTTTGTTTCGAAAACAGCTGGCGCCTGGTACGTGGACAGATGTTTGTTTCGAGAGCGACTGCGCCTGGTACGTTAACAAATGTTTGTTTCGAAAACAGCCGGCGCATGTCACGTGAACATGTGTTTGTTTCGAAAACATCCGGTGCATGTTATGTGGACAAATGTTTGTTTCGAAAACAGCCAGCGCCTGTTATGTGAACAAATGTTTGTTTCGAAAACAGCCGGCGCCTGGTACGTGAACAAATGTTTGTTTCGAAAACAGCTGGCGCCTGGTACGTGAACAGGTGTTTGTTTCGAAAGCAGCCGGCGCCTGGTACGTGAACAGATGTTTGTTTCGAAAACA
>CAVCWN010000020.1:0-3030 GCA_963605975.1 Desulfovibrionaceae bacterium
TTGATTTTATTCTGGGGTAAGGAAAAATCTTTTGCCGTCAAAAAAAATATTTTTCTTTTTACAAGTATTTTTGCCCTCTTGATAAAATTACTTTTTGTGATTTTGACATCACTTGAAATCTTAAATATTTTTTATGCCATAGCCATAGACGCTTTTACTATGGCAGCAGGAATTTTATTTCCTTTGATTTTGCTTAAGTCCAATTCAGACAAGGCAGAAAAATCAAAAAAAAGCAGTTTAAAATCCATGTGAAATCCCCACAAAAAAAATTAAATACCGAGGAAAAAAATGATAGAGCTGATTGCATTTTTAGGAAACTACGGAAAGGAATATGAAAGAACCCGCCACAATGTTGCCTGGCTTTTTGAAGACAGCCTGCCTATAAAAAATAAAATCAACTGGCAGGGCAAATTTAAATCTGATTTTTGTGCCCTTGATTATGAGACTGTAATTGAATGTTTAAAAAATGCAGGACTTGTAAAGGAAAGAAGTGACGGTAGTCTTCCGCTTGTGGAAAATGCTCCAAAGAAAATTTATTTTATGAAGCCAATGACTTACATGAATTTGAGCGGCGAAGCAATTGGTGAAGCTGCAAGATTTTTTAAAATCCCTGCGGAAAATATTCTTGTGGTTCATGATGAAATTGAGCTGCCTTTGGGAACTGTAAGTTTTAAATGGAGCGGAGGCTTAGGCGGCCACAACGGTTTGCGTTCTACAAAAGCTGTTTTGCAGACTGCTGACTTTTACCGCCTAAGGTTTGGCGTTGGAAAACCTGCAAATGGAAATGTTGCAGATTATGTTCTGGGAACTTTTTCCTCTGATGAAGAAATAATTTTGTCCCAAGTCTTTTCGGCCAGCCACAATCTTTTTGCAAAAATTCTTACCAGTAAAAATCCCCAGAATTTGATTGCGGAATGGGGTAAGAAAAAGGTGATGGCGGATTAGAGCTGCTTTTGGGGAGAGGTGCTTGTTTTGTAAAGCAGCACTTCTTTTCCAGACAGATACCTCTTTCGTAAAGCAGCCCTTCTTCTCCAGACAGATATCTCTTTCGTAAAGCAGCACTTCTTCTCCAGACAGACACTGCTTTCGTAAAGCAGCTGCATCTTCTCCAGACAATCATCTCTTTCGTAAAGCAGCCCCTTCTTTTCCAGACAGACACTGCTTTCGTAACCCCGCCCCCCACGTTGATTATTTGCCCGCAATTCAGCATTATAAGCGCATGTACATTAAACTTGAAAATCTTTATAAAACTTATAAGTCTCCAGATGGTGGTGACATTCATGCAGTGGATGGCATTTCCTTAAACATTCCGGAAAATAAAATTTTTGGAATCATCGGAAAAAGCGGGGCTGGAAAATCTTCTCTGGTCCGCCTTATTTCTATGCTGGAAAGGCCGGATTCTGGAGCTGTTTTTTACAACGAAGAACGGGTGGACAACCTGGATGAAAAATCCCTTATAGAACGCAGACGGAAAATCGGAATGATTTTTCAAAACTTCAATTTGTTTTCTTCCAGAAGTGCTGCAAAAAATGTTGCCTATCCTCTAGAAATAAATGGTCTTCCAAAAGAAGAAATTGACAGCCGAGTAAAAGAAATGCTGGCCCTGGTAGGCCTTGAAGACAAGGGTGACGCCAGCGTAAGCCAGTTGTCTGGCGGTCAAAAACAGCGCATCGCAATTGCCCGTGCCCTGGCAACAAAACCTGATATCCTTTTTTGTGATGAAGCAACATCAGCCCTTGACCCTCAGACAACAAGGTCTATTTTGCAATTGATTTCACAAATTCAAAAAAAGATGAATCTTACTGTTGTGATGATTACCCACCAGATGGAAGTTGTGCGCGACGCATGCGAACAAGTTGCAGTAATTGAAGACGGCAAAGTTGTTGAGCAGGGCAGTGTGGAAAAAATTTTCACTCATCCAAAATCTCTAGCTGCCAAAGATTTTTTGCGCCACATTGCTCCTTCAGAAGAAGATCAAATCGAAAAATCCTCAAAATCCCAGAAAGAAGAAAAGTCCCTTTCTCCGGACAAAAATATTGTCCGCTGGTCAAAAAGCGGTGGTGCCTACGAATTACGCTTTACAGGAAAATCAACTGACCAGTGCATAATTTCTGACATAATTAAAAAATTTAAAATCGATATAAACATTCGCGCCGGCGGAATCCAGATGCTCAAAAATAAAAAAGTGGGCGTCCTTTTGGTTGACATGAGCGGTTCAAAAAGCGCCATTTCAAAAACTTTAGATTATTTAAAAGAAGCAGGTGTTAATGTGGAGGCAGCCAAATGAATGAAGCAATAATCAATTTCGCAGACAGTGCCCTAAATCTTTATTCTCTGGTCGGAAAAGCCACATTGGAAACCCTGGTGATGGTTTTGTTTTCAGGCATTTTTTCTGTTCTAATAGGATTTCCTTTAGGTGTTTTGCTTTACACAACAGGCCCTAACGGCTTAAGGACCAAGCCTGTTTTTAATCAGATTTTAAGCCGAATTATAAACGCCCTTCGTTCCTTTCCATTTTTGATTTTGATGATTTTGCTTTTCCCACTTTCCAGATTGATTTTGGGAACAGCAATCGGAACAAAGGCAACAATCATTCCTCTTTCAATCGCGGCAGCCCCTTTTGTTGCCCGCTTGATTGAAACTTCCCTTACCGAAGTTGATTTAGGCGTCATCCAGGCAGCGCGTTCAATGGGGTCAACAAACGGACAAATCATTGTAAAAGTTTTAATCCCTGAAGCCTTACCTTCAATTGTTTCCGGCATCACACTTACAATCATCAACTTGATTGGCTATTCAGCAATGGCCGGAACAATAGGCGGCGGTGGTTTAGGAGACCTGGCAATCCGCTACGGTTACCAACGTTTCCGTCCAATGGTGATGTTTGCCTCTGTTGTTGTCATTTTGATTTTGGTTGAAGTCATTCAGTGGGCCGGCACAAAGTTAAGCAATTCCATCCTTAAAAAAAGAGGTCTGGTTGTAAGCGCCGAAAAAAAGAAAAATCCTCTGGCCCTTCTTGCCCTTGTTCTGGGG
>CAVCWN010000021.1:0-4447 GCA_963605975.1 Desulfovibrionaceae bacterium
CTTCTCCACAAAACACCGCCTGCTTTACGAAACAAGTACTTCTCCACAAAACACCGCCTGCTTTACGAAACAAACACTTCCCAAAAAAATCTTCCAAAATCGCCTTAAATGCTTTATGATTCCCACATGAAGACCACGGATTTTTTAAATGCGCCCTTTACAGAGGCACTGCTTGAACGATTTATTTCTTATGCAAAAATTGACACTGAAAGTAACAGTCAAAAGGCAGACCAAGGCCTGCAACCCAGCAGCGAAGGCCAATGGAATCTTGCAAAAATTTTAAATGAAGAATTGAAAGCGCTGGGCCTTGAAAATGTAGAAACAAGTGAACACTGCTACACATACGGCTTTTTAAAAGCATCTCCATCTTTTGAAAACATTCAGCCTTTTTGTCTCTTAGCCCACATCGACACTGTTGAAGAAGTGACCGGAAAAAATGTAGAGCCACTTGTTCACAAAAATTATTCAGGCGAAAAAATCAAATTACCTTTTGGGAACACACTTGACCCCTCGAATGACAAAGAACTTTTTCTTGCAGGCCAGGAAGGCGACACAATAATTACCAGCACAGGGCACACATTGCTTGGCGCAGATGACAAAGCGGGTCTAGCAGAAATTATGACAATGCTGGAATATTTTTCCCAAAATCCTTCTGTCAAACACGGCCCCATCGAAGTAGTTTTTTCTCCAGATGAAGAAACTGGTCATGGCATGGATAACATTCCTCTCAAACTGATAAAATCAAAATTTGCCTACACTGTTGACGGCGGCCACATTGGCGAATTTGAAAAAGAATGTTTTAACGCTTTTAAGGCCGACGTAATTTTTAAAGGCAAATCAAAACACACAGGCAGCGCCAGACCAGACATGGTTAACGCAATAAATATTGCCTGTGCATTCGTGGCAAATCTTCCACGCCATGAAATGCCAGAAACAACAGACGCTTACCAGGGGTTTATTTGTCCTATGAAAATTGAAGGGGGCATGGAAGAAGCAAAAGTTTCTTTAATTGTGCGTGATTTTGAAATGGATAAAATGAATGTCCGTCTTGAAAAAATTAAAAATCTTGCAAAAATCCAGGCAGACCTTTTTGGCGGACAGGCAGAAATTTCTTTTGAAGAACAGTACCGCAACATGAAAAATGGAATTGAGCAAAATCCTCTGGTCATAGAAAAACTTATTTCTGCGGCAGAAAAAGTCGGGCTTGATGTAAAGTTTACTCCTATCCGTGGCGGAACAGACGGTTCACGCCTGACAGAAATGGGCATTGCGACTCCAAACATTTTTACCGGCGGCCACAATTTTCATTCAAGAAGTGAATGGGCCAGTTTGTCTCAAATGGTTGCTGCCACACAAGTTTTAATTCAGCTGGCTAAAGTTGATTTTTGATTTTCAAAATGATTTTTAGAGATGCCCAAATTTAAAATCGATTTCAAAAATTTCTAAAATCAATTTTAAAATCATTAAAATCAATTCAATAAAATTAAAAATGATGTATAATTGAAAGGCACTTTTAAAATAAATTTTTATAAGGAAATTATTTATGTACAAATATCATATTGAAGGCGGCTTTCCAGTAAATGGAACCATAAAAGCAAGCGGCAACAAAAACGCGGCACTTCCATGCATTGCAGCTGCCACTCTTACAGGCGACACCGTTATCTTAAGGAACATTCCGCAAATTGAAGACACAGGTGTTATGTTTACCATTCTTTCTTCACTGGGAGTAAAAGTCGAAAATCTGGAAAAAAATGTCTGGAAAATTGACGCTTCAAGTTTAAAGACAACAGACATCCCTGACGAAATGAGCCGCCGTTTAAGAGGTTCCATTCTTTTTGCAGGCCCGCTTGTAGCACGTTTTGGAAAAGCAACAATGCTGCCTCCTGGAGGTGACGTAATTGGACGCCGCCGCCTGGACACACACTTTCTGGCACTTGAAGAATTGGGTGTGAAAATTTCAACAAACGGCCGCTTCGAATTTACAGCAGAAAATTTACAGGGCAAAGAAATCTTTTTGGACGAAGCATCTGTTACCGCAACAGAAAATGCTGTAATGGCAGCTGTTCTAGCAAAAGGCCACACTGAAATTACAAATGTTGCGTCAGAACCTCACGTCCAGGATTTGTGCCACATGCTTGTTGCCATGGGCGCTAAAATTGCAGGGATTGGTTCTAACATTCTGCAAATTGACGGTGTGGAAAAACTGCACGGCTGCGACTTTACGATTGGCCCTGATTTTATGGAAATTGGATCTTACATTGGACTGGCAGCAGCAACAAAAGGTTCCATCAAAATTACAAGTGTTAATCCAAAACAACTTCGCCCTATGGTTAATTCCTTTAAGAAAATAGGCATTGTCTGGCAAACCGAAGGCGACACATTAACCCTTTCTTCAAACCAGGCACTTAAAGTAAATCCAGATTTGGGCGGCATGATTCCAAAAATTGACGATTCGCCTTGGCCTGGTTTCCCAGCAGATTTAACTTCTATTATGACCGTAGTTGCAACTCAAGTAGAAGGCACCGTCCTTATTTTCGAAAAAATGTTTGAAAGCAGAATGTTCTTTGTAGATAAATTGATTGGAATGGGAGCAAGAATTACTCTTTGCGATCCACACCGCGCCGTTGTTTCAGGTCCAAGCACTCTTCACGGCGAACACCTTGTTTCTCCAGACGTACGCGCCGGAATGGCAATGGTGATTGCTGCCCTTGCCGCTCACGGAGAAAGTACTATTTCTAACATTTACCAAATTGAACGCGGCTACGAAGACCTTGTTCCTAAACTGCAAAGTCTAGGCGCCCACATTGAACGCATCGAAGTAAAATAATTTTTTAAAGCATCCTTTACTGACTGGTATTTTTGCGTGAAACAAAAATTATGCAAAGCACCAGCAGTAAAATTGCATAAAGTGACAGGCAAAGATAAATAGCCGGAAATCCCATAACTGTAACAAAAAGAAAATTCACTAATTTAAAGGCATATTCAATTATTTCAAAAAGAACAAAAGCTATTGCAAACAGCAAAGGCATTGTAAAAAGATATTTGAATTTAAAAATCGAATTTTCATTTGCAAAGCCATAGTTCCAGGCAAGTATCCCAGTCGCAATAATTAAAATCAATATCAAAAATGGATATGTGATTCTTGAAGCAAGAGATAAAATGTAAGTTGATTTTGCAAATCCAAAGTCCAAAGGATTTTTGCAAAATTTATAAAGCCTGCCTATTCCCATTTTGTTCGCTCCGGCAGAAATCGAATCCAGCATATCAAAATCATCAAAATCCATAGGGAGCAAAAGCAGATTATTTTTTTCTACAGAAAAATCCTTCTGGTAAATTTCATAGGCTGGTTCAGAAACGACACCCTGACTTTTTCTATCAACAGATTTTAAATAAAGCAGTGGCAGATATTTCCACTTCTTTGAAATATTCATTTCATTCTTTTGCTGGTAGGAAAATGTGTTTGCAGAAAGAGCCACAGCTTTCACAAAAGGAACATAAAAGGAATACAAAGCCTTTCCATTTTTTGCAAATTTCGTAAAGTTAAAATCCTTTAAATAGCGAACATATCCTCCATCCTCACGAATTTTTCCACTTTGCCCAATAAAAAAAATGTCCTTTGTGCCATCGCTATTTTCTATCTGGTAGTAAATATCACTCTGGCAAATCATAGTTTCCATTTTGCTGCTTTCGTCAATAAAAAAATATTGCGATTCAACTTTTTCCTTTGCCAATGCAAAGTAACGCAGAACATCTGGATCTTCTGCATGCGAAGGATCCTCTGACAGTTCTTGAAAAATATAATAGGCAGACATAAAGTCTCCGTCGTTTAAGGCAGAGTAACCATCTTTTTTTATCTTGTAATAATTTTTTTCATCCTCGTTTCCAAAAGATTCAGGTTTTGAAATTTTACTCCAGGCATAATTTGCCCTTTCAACAGCAATTTGATAATTGGTATCAGTTTTAAGACAAACTTTTTCTGCCAGGGTTGCCCAATAATGTGCATCAAACCAGTTTTCATTTTGAGCCGCACGCTCAGACAATTCCAAAAGTTCTTTTGAAGAATAACCAGTCGCGTCCACAGGAAGGGCATCTTCTTTTTTTGAGGACTCTAGGGATTTTACATCAGCTGCATTCGAAACCACATCGCCATTTCCGTCAGCTTCATCAACATTCGAAACCAAAGCATCATCTTCGTTTGCATTCACGTCTTCCAAAACTGCATCACCACTTTCGACAGCAGGGCCACCATCCAAAATCAAATCACCACTTTCGTTTACATCCACGCCAGATGAAAGCGCACTGTCACTTTCCAGACCGTCAGCCTCAGGTGCAACATGCCCCACCCCCTCACTTAAATTAAAAACAGCATCTTCAATCTGCAAGACTTCATCTGCCACAGGCAAATCTTTTTTCTCAGATTTTTTTTCTTGAATTTCAGCCATTGTAC
>CAVCWN010000022.1:0-2661 GCA_963605975.1 Desulfovibrionaceae bacterium
CAAAAGCAGTGCTTCTTTTATAAACAAACACTAGATTCGTAAAGCGCCCGCGGGGTGCTGTTTACGAAAGAAGTGTTTCTGCACAAAAGCAGCGGTGTTTACGAAAGAGATGTTTCTGCACGAAAGCGGTGGTGCTTACGAAAGAGGCATTTCTTTCCTAAAGCAGCACTTCTTTCCTAAACAAATACTAGATTCGTAAAGCGCCCGCGGGGCGCTGTTTACGAAAGAAGTGTCTCTTCACGAAAGCAGCGCTGTTTACGAAAGAGATGTTTCTGCACGAAAGCGGTGGTGTTTACGAAAGAAATAATTTCTTTCCTAAAGCAGCACTTCTTTCCTAAACAAACACTACATTCGTAAAGAGCCCCGCGGGCACCTCTTTACGAAAGAAATAATTTTTATACAAAAGCAGTGCTTCTTTTATAAACAAACACTAGATTCGTAAAGCGCCCGCGGGGCGCTGTTTACGAAAGAAGTGTTTCTGCACGAAAGCGGTGGTGTTTACGAAAGAGATATTTCTTTCCAAAAGCAGCGCATGTTTACGAAAGAAATAATTTCTTTCCAAAAGCAGCACTTCTTCCCTAAACAAACACTACATTCGTAAAGAGCCCCGCGGGCACCTCTTTACGAAAGAAATAATTTTATACAAAAGCAGTGCTTCTTTTTTAAACAAACACTAGATTCGTAAAGCGCCCGCGGGGCGCTGTTTACGAAAGAGACATTGCTATACAAAAGTAGCGCATCTCACCTAAACAAACACTACTTTCGTAAACCGCCCGCCTCTTTCCAAAAGCAACACATCTTACCTAAACAAACACCCCATTCCTAAACCGCCCCCACGCGCCTTACATCTCCACCCTGCAAACCCCGTCACCGCTTTCACAGGCAAAAAATCCGGCCGCATAACCGACCTTTTCCGTATATTCCTTTTGTACATTTTCTACAAAAGATTCAATGCAATCCTTGTGAACCAGTGCAATCGCGCAACCGCCAAAGCCGGCTCCAGTCATCCTGGCCCCCAGACAGCCTTTTTGCTTTTGAGAACATTCAGCCAAAGTGTCCAGCTCCAGCCCGGTCACCTGGTAATCTTCCTTAAGTGAAGCGTGACTTTCATTCAAAAGTTTTCCCAGCCTTACAAGGTCGCCGGCCTTCAAAGCTTCCACTGCATTCAAAACGCGGTTGTTTTCAAAAATACAGTGTCTTGCCCTTTTTAAAAGATTTTCTTCCTTTATAAAATCCTTATTCTTTTCCCAATCAGCAGGAGTCATCTGGCAAAGAGCATTTATTTTTACACCCGCATCCTGCAAAATCTTTAAAGCACTTTCGCATTCACTTCTTCTTTCATTATATTTTGAATCAGCCAGGCGCCTTACCTTATTTGTATTCATTACAACAAAGCGGTAGTCCCCCAAATCAAGAGGAGCATATTCATATTCCAAAGTGTCACAATCCAAAACAATAGCAGAATTTTTCTTACCATTGGCAATAATGAATTGATCCATAATTCCACAGTTAACATTCATAAAATTATGTTCACTCATCTGGCCAAGTTTGGCGATTGTGATTCTGTCAATATTAAAATTGAAAGTTTCGCTCACAGCATAAGCAAAACCACATTCCAAAGCAGACGAAGAAGAAATGCCGCCACCAGCCGGAATATTTGAAGCCATAAGAATTTCAAAACCGCAGTCAAACTTGTATCCTGCTGCTTTCATTTGCGAAAGAATACCATTCAAATAATTTGCGTAATCATTTTTTTTGTCATAAACAAAATTATCATTTACATCAAATTCAAAACGACCCGGAAACTGCAGATCATTATAAAAAATTTTAGAATCATTTCTTTTTCGGATGGCCAGATAAAGGTAGCGGTTTATTGCAGCCGGAAAAACCTTTCCGCCATTGTAGTCAATGTGTTCGCCAATAATATTAATTCTTGCCGGTGAAGAAAAAAGATTAATCGCATTTTCATTTTTGCCATAAAGTTTTACAAAATCCTCAAGAAGTTCCTGTGGATTATAATTTGTGCCTGTAAGAGAATTCATTTTTAGCTCCTGAAGTTAGTATCTCCCCCGATATTACCACTCATTTTTTACCCTGTAAAGTGACACGTGTTGATTTTTTTCCTTTTTTTTGAAGCATTCCGCCTTTTGTTTAACGGCCCTTCCAGGGTTTCGCTCCGCTCCAGTGCCTTTTCAAGGCACCAGGCCCTTCCACGGCCGGCTAGGCGTTTTATGAAAAGCAATATTTCTTTCCACAACCCCATCCCCCGCGAAACAAATGCAGCCTGCCTTAAAACCATTTCTTAAATGCGCTCCCTTTTCAAAAAAGATTTTGTGTTTTTAAAACACGTGCTTAAATACGCGGCTTTTGAAAAATAGTTTCTGTGTATTTAAAGTATTGCTTGAATGCACGGAGCCGGGGTTCTAAAAAGTGCGACATTGGAGCTTGCTCCACCCGGAGCACTTTTTAGGTTCCCGGCGGGAGTGCATTCAAGCGAATTTTAAACCAGTAAAAGTTGCATTTTTGACAGAGCGTATTTAAGCGAATTCAAAAGAAGTAAAAGACACATTTGAGACAGAGCGCATTTAAGCGGATTTTAAATAAGTAATGCAAAGAAAACCTTGAAAATAAAAAAATCTGCATTATAATAAAGACATAAAT
>CAVCWN010000023.1:0-11730 GCA_963605975.1 Desulfovibrionaceae bacterium
CTTATGGCTTTCTCACTTTGCCTTTCTTGTAAGAGTCAGGAAGAATTTTCTTTAATTCAACTTGCGGATTTAAAAGATCTTTTCTTTGGAAAGGAAAAAATTAAAAAAAAAGAAATGAGTGTTTTGGAAAATAATAAAAGTAATTTTAGCGAACAAAATCAAAAAGAAAAAAATCTTTTGGAAAATCCTGTAAGTGAAAAATCGCAGTTTGAAAAATCACAAGAAAAAGATTTGGTAAATGAAAAACTTTTTAATGGACAAAATAGTGAAAATCAAAATGAAGAAAATGCGGATGATTTTTTTACTGGCGATTACAAAATAAAACTTGGCTCCGTCAGTTTGAGCGATGGAAAAATTATTTTGTTTTATAAAAATAGTGAAGGGAAAATTAAAGGATTTACTAAATGAAAAAACGATGTGTCTTTAAGCATTGCCTGTCCAGCTTAACAGGCGTGGTTGTTTGCTCATCATTTTTAGCATGCGCTTCTTTGCCAGCGAATGAAAATAATTGTGTGTATGGAATTGTAACGGATAGCACCAGCTCTCCGGTAAAAGGGTACGTAATAAAGGTGAATGATAAATTTGAATGCCTGACAAATGAACAGGGAGTTTTTGTATTAAAAAATGCGGATTTGAATGATATTTCATTTTCTGGTGAAAAAAAAGGATACGAATCAATCAATGTGGAAAATAAAAGAATTTCGCAAACAGATTTTTTGTGTCTAGAAGTGATGAACCTTGAGGAAATTATTTCACTGGCAACCTTGTATTTGAAAAATTCAAATGTGAAAAAGGCTGATGAAATTTTACAGAGACTTGGTTCAGCAAATGATGACAATGGAAGAGTCCTGCTTTTAAAAGCGGTGACGGCGATGCGAATGGAACGCTATGACCAGACAAAAAATTATTTATCAAAGTTAAAAGTTTTTTACTGGTCATCAGCTTTAAGTGATTTAGAAATGCTGCTTGAAACACGGCTTTTGCTAAATGAATCTTCTTAAAATCAAATTTTTTAGAAAAGCTTTATATGGAGGCTAAATGAAAAAATCAATTTTAAAATTAAATTTTTTTACTGCAATTTTTTGCATTTTATTTTTTGCTTCATGTGAGTTTACAGAAAGTCCAATGTCAGAGAAAAAAAACTGGACCATTATGGTTTACATGGGAGCGGATAATAATCTGGCAACTTCTGCTTTTAAAGATATAAATGAAATGGAAGCAGCGGATGTGGATTTTGAAAATGTTAACATTATTACTTTGGCGGATTTTTCTTCTTCTTATCTTTCTTCGTCACAGGCAGGTTCAAAACTTTATTCAATTTGCAAAGACAGTGAAGGTTTGAATGGAAAAATTGTTTCTGAAAGATTGACCAGTCGTGCTTTGGATTTGTCCTTAAAAAAATCAACAAATTTAAATATGGCTGACGGCAATGTACTTTCGGATTTTCTAGATTATTCAAAAGAATATTTTCCAGCTGACCACTATGCCTTGATTGTCTGGGGACACGGAAGTGGCTGGAGAAATTTTAGTGTTAGTGAAAATTTTTCTTCTTCAAGAGCTGTGGCTTTTGACGATTCTTCAATGCAGTACATGGCTATTCCAACTTTGCGTGAAGCGATTGAAAAGAATTTTAAAAAATCCGAACTGGATTTTATAGGATTTGACACTTGCTTTGGCAGTCAACTGGAAGTGCTTTACGAACTGAAAGATTGCGCTTCATGGTTTGCCGGAGTGGAAGGTTTTGAAGGAAGTGATGGCTGGAATTATGAAAAGTGGTTTTCGAATTTTAAATTTACAAAAGAAGATGATGGGGAAAAATTTGCTCTTTGTCTTGAAGATCAATTTATTGAAGAAAACGATAAAACTTTTGCGGCTGTAGATTTGTCTAAGGTGGAAAATCTTTTTAATGAATTTGAAAGTTTTTGTGAAAACATTGTGACTGTTGTAAAAGATGAAGAATCCAAAAAAGAAATTTTGGATGCGGCAAAAACTTCTGTGATTAGCTTTTATGAATCTGGTGCAGAGTCAGATTATGTTGTTGACTTGGTAGCTTTTTCAAAAGCTCTTGTTTTGCAGGATGCGTCTTACTCAAAATATTCTGCAGAACTTTTTGATGCAGTAAAAGAAAGCATTTCTACAAAAAGAGAATATCTTTTGGATCGTTTTCCAATTGGAATCTTTCTTTGCGGTGTAGATGCTGAAGGAAATTTTGTAAATGATTTTTCGGAATATTACATCAATGGAAGCGGAGCAAAAAATCAGTCTAAGTTTGTAATGAATTCAAACTGGTATGTTCCGTCTGCAGAAAGACATGGTTCTCTTTTGGACAGACTTTTCTGCATGACATTTTTTACAGAGGGGAAATAAAAATGAAAAAGAAATTTAAAACTTTTTTTAGGCAAGTTTTGCCGGCAGCTTTTGCCTTGAGCGGTATGCTGTGTAATCTTGTGCCAGGTTTTGCTGGTGACGGTAGCGGTACGGTAGAAATTCCAGCTGGAACTACAGTTACTTACATTGATAGCAATGGTGCACCTGTAACAATATCAGGAGTGACAGGTGGCTCCATAAATTTTGGAAGTGATAATAGTGGATCATCTTCTAGTTCTGGCGCTGGTTCCACTTCTGGCAGTACGGAAACGAGCACATCTGCTGAAGATTATACAAAGAAAAAACTTGAGGAAGGAATGAGCATTGGTCAAACTTATCATGGTCCAACAAGTGCTTCCCCTTCAGTAACGCCTCCAAATGTTATTTTGTCGGAGAGTCTTAAAGATGATGTAAAAAATATTAATTCAGGTGAAAGTTCTAATCAAAAAGAAATTGCCAGCCTTTACGAAAATAATGAAAATTTTTTGCGTCCACCTTTTGCGATTGATGAAAAGACAGAAAGTGAAATTCTTACGACTGAAGATGTAGATGAATCGCAGGCAGAAATTGATAATGCAGATGTTACCGTTGGGGATCCTGTGATGATTACAAGCGGAAGGTATTATAATCATGTTACTGATGATTCTCTTACTGCAGGGATGAATGTTTTTAATGTTGACCGTCAGCACCTTTCTGGTGAAAAAGATCAAGGAGTCTTCGGTTACGCATGGACTTCTTCTTTGGACACTAGAATTATTCGCGGTAGAAGTAAGGCTTTGGAAACTTTGCATGATAAGTATGTGGAAGAAAAAAAGCCTTATGAAGAAAAAATAAAAGAACTTACAAGTAATTCTCACCAGGCTCCTAATTATCAAGAAGTACAGAAATATGCAAGTCTTATAGCAGTTTATGACGACAAGCTCAAAGAAATAGACAGTGACTATCAATATTCACTAAAAACTCAAACTTACAACAGATACTCCTTGACAGAAAAATATTCTTCTATGGATTCGGTCGGCGTTAATTCAATTCTTTACATTGATTTGAATGGCACTGCAATTTTGATGAATTATAATTCGACTGCAAAAGTTTTTTATCCTGTGAATGCAGCATTAAAAGATCAAATCAAAATTCAATATGAAGGAAATGACAGGTCTAAGGGATTTATTGTAACTTACTATAATGGAAAAGTTTTAAAATATAATTCTTATGGTTTGCCAACACAAATTGCTGATGCCAATGGATCAAAAATTAATTTTTCTTACAACAGCAATTACCAGTTGATTTCACTTTCACGAAATGGAATAAAAACGATTTCTATTTCTTACCAGAATGATCTTATTTCAAAAATTGAAAATATTTTAACAGGAAAGAAACATTTTTATTCTTATCAAAATGGTTTTCTTCAGAAAGTGGAAAATGAATTAAAAGATTTTGTTTACTATTTTTATGATGATAATTTGAATGTTGAAGAAATTATAAAAAGCGATTACACAAAAATTACAATCGCTTACGAAAAGTTCCTTGTCGAAAAACCTGTAGAAGGTGCAAACGCATCAACAGCAACTGCATCAACAGCAAGCTCATCAACAGCAAGTGCAGCATCATCAAGTGAAATTAAAACAGTCACCGAAGAAAGCATTCGCGTAGTTTCTACAACAGATGAACTTGGCAATGAAGAAAAGTATTCATGGGATTTGGAAAACAATAAATTGATTTACACTGATGCTGATGAAAAGTCGATTGTATATTTCTTCAACGATGACAATCAAATTGTTCGCGAAGAAAACATAAATCGTCCTGCCAAAGTGTGGACCTATGATAAAAATGGAAATGTTGCAACTTATACAGATGGCTTTGGAACAAAAACTTACACTTATAATTCGAATGGACTTGTTACAAAAATTCTTTATCCGGACGGAACTTCAAATACATATATCTATAATTCTTTGGGATTGCCGGTAAAATTTGTAAACCGAGACAATGTGGTTACGGTTTACAATCGCGATGCGAAAGGTAACTGTACAAGTGTAATTCGCGGGGAAAAAACTATTGCTCAGGCAACTTACAATTCATGGGGCGGTCTGACTTCTTACAAGGGAATTGGCGGTGAAAAATCTTACTCCTATGATGAAAATGAAAATCTTACTTTTGACGGCAGAAAAAGATATACCTATGATTCAAATGACAGACTGGTTGAAGAAAAAGACTATGATAATGAAACAATAACTTATGAATATTTTGATGCGGAAAGGCTGCTTGTAAAAAAATATTCAAACGGCCTTTGCGAAAAGCGCTACACAAATTTCCGAAATCAAATTTATAAAGTAATTTCTACAGACACAGAAACTTCTATTAATTACGCAAGATTGAACACTTATGACAGAGAAGGAAAATTGTGCAATGTTTATTTGGGAACAGGACTTTCTGAAGAAGCTGCTCTTTCAAATCTTTCTTTGACAGAAAGTTATGGCTACACAAAGGCAGGTCGTCTTGCCTACATTATCAAATGGAATGCTGGTGCTGCTAAAGAAAATGATGCTGACGGTTGGGCAACTTATTATATTTGGGAAGATGAAGAACTGGCAGAAGTCGCAAATGTTTTTGTTGATTACAGAGGTGTGATCCTTGGAAAAAAATCTGGATACACATTATCTTACTTTTTTGAAGATGGACTTTTTGTATCTAAAAAGACTGACGGTAATGGAAATGTGTCTTACTGCTATTCGGACGAAGAAGACAGAGTTGTAAAAGAGATTGATGGCTGCGGAAACATTTTAAATACAAAATATTCTGCTGCGGGTTCTTTGCTTTCTGAAGACAGCGGATATGGCGCTGCTTACAATTATTCATGGAACACAGCTTTAAATGTTATTGAAAGTGTTAGTGATGATGAAGGAAATATTTTAGTTTCGAATGAATATGATGACGAAGGAAAAATTATAAAGCGATGCGAAAATGGTGCCTTGGATACAAGTTACACTTACTGGCATAATGATTATGAATTGACTGTTACAAAAGAAACTGCTCTTTCGAAAGATATTACTTGTGCAGATTTGACTGGAAATGTTTCAAGTAAAATTCTTTATGATGAAAATGGAAATGCCTGCATTACAGACAAATACTTTTATTCTGAGCATGGAAGAAAAGTTGTAATTGATAACGATGCTATCCGTTCAACAAAAAAGTATGACGCCTGGGGCAGATTGATTTCTGATTCTAAAGTGAATGAAGAATACACTTATGACATTTACAATCGACTTTCAACTATTTCTTCCAGAAATGGAAAAGAAACAGTTTCTTTTGAATACAATGCTATGGGAAAAGTTTCGAAAGAAACCTGGTCTAACGGAAACGTTGTTAATTATTTCTACAGTCCGTGTGGAAATTTAACATCTGTAAAAGACTCACTGGGTACAGTTTGGACTGCATATTATGATGCTGCGGATCAAAAGATTTTGGAAAAGGGCAGAAGCATTCCGACTAGAAAATATGTTTACAACGCTGCCGGTAAAGTTGTGGAATATTATGAAGGGGATAATCTTATTACTAAAATTGTTGAAAGTGAAAATCCATGTCAGGTAACAGAAATTGATGGAAGAGGAAATGCCACTAGTGTAAATTATAATTCTTACGGTCGCATGCTTTCTTATACAGATCGTTTGGGTAAATCTAAATTTTATACTTTTGACGATGCTTTAGGAATTCAGACCATAAAGGATTTTAATGAAGTTGATGTTACTTACACTTACAACTTGAATGAAAGAAAAATGACTTACTCTTATCCGGACTTTGGCCAAGTGATTTCAGAATTCAATGTTTCAGGTCAGCTTGTTAAAATTAAAAATCCGGCTTACGAAAATACATTTACCTACAATGAAAACCATATGCTGGAAAAAGCATTCGTCAACAACGAAGATGATTCGATTGAATATAAGTACGATTCAAATGGACTCTTAGTTGAAAAGAAAATTGGTGAAGAAAAAATTAAATACACTTACAATTCTCTTGGTGATTTGCTTTCGGTAAAGAGTGATTCTTTTTCTTCGGAATTCGCTTATGATGATTTTGGCCGCGAAATTTTGCGAAAGGATTCTGACGGTTCGACTGTATCAAAAAAGTACGATCTTGCCGGCAGGTTAATTCTCTTGTGCCACAAAGACAATTCTGGAAAAACAGTTTTTGGTGAAGCAAGCATCTATGGTGACAATGGCCGCATTGCTTATACAGTCGATGCAAATTCACAATTCACTCATTATGAATACGATGATGGCGGAAGATTGACAGAAGTTTATTATCCATATTCAGAAATCCTTGAAAATGAAGATAAGGCTGAATTGCTTAACTATGGTCAGGAAATAAATTCCATTAAGTACGAAAATATTTCTTTACCTTCAAAGTACAAGGAACAAATGCAGTCACTTCTTGATGAAATGGGTGCCAGTGGAAAACTTCCTTCTAGCGAAAAAATCTGGAAGCGCTCTTATGTTTACGATGGTAATTCAAACCGTATAGAAAAAAAATCTGCTCTTGGTTCCATTAAGTATGAATATGATAACGAAAACCGACTTGTAAAAATCAATGTAAATAATCCGGTTTTATTTGAATATGATGACAATGGAAATCTTGTAAAAAAGACAGACAATTTTACACAGACTCTTTATTCTTATTCTCAGACTGGAAAAATGACAAGTGCTATTGTAACAAACCTTGAGGACATGACCAGCTTTAGCCGCGAATATGAATACGATGGATTTGGAAGACTTGTTTTGCAAAAGGATGGATGTGGAAATGAACTTTCGTATCTGTATGACGGACTTTCGAATGACCTTGTAAAAATGTATGCCACAGAAAAAAGTGAAGTTCTCACATCTGCAACAAAGGCTTACACTGATAAAAATCTTCGCTACGTGAATATTAAAACTTACACTTCTTCAAAAGAAGCGAATGGTCAAGGTGAAGAAAAAGAAAGAAAGGCTTCCGGCAACTCTTACCTTTCTTTGGAAGATGGAGGCTTGTATGCAGAAAATCGTTTCTTTGTTTATGCGAATGGAAATTTAATTTGGCAGAAAAATGAAGGCGAAATTTATTCAGTATGTGCGGATCAAAGAAATTCTTTGCGGTCTGTGAACAGCACTTTTGGTGGTAGAACTTACCTTTATGATTACGATGTTGATGGAAATGTAAAACTGTTTAATAAGGATAAAAGTCAGCTTTACTCAGAAAGTGACATGCAGCAGTTAGGTTTGGAATTTGCTTTTTCAAATAAGCAGTATGATAATCTTTTAGGATTCTATAATTTTGGTCAGCGCTTTTACGATCCTTCAAATGCAAGATTTGCAACTAGTGATCCTGTTTACGATGGAAACAACTGGTACTCATATTGTGCAGGGGATCCTGTCAACTTTACAGACCCTGATGGTCTAAGTATTAATGATTTTGAAATAACGTTGAAGATGCAAGACTATGGTGATCAGACGTATGGAAGAAGTACGCATCGTGAAGAAATCCGTCAGTCTGGCTGCTATCTTGTAACTTTCTTTTCGATGCTTAAAAAATTTTTGGGTGAAAAGATTAAAGATATAAAGAAAATTGCACATAACAATACTTATTTTACGCCTTTAAATGAGTTACGCGGTGATAAAGTTGCCAGTGATTACGGTCTTGCCTTAAAATCTTCAGATTTTGATAATAGAAAGACACGGGCAAAATCAGTTGAAAGGGAAATCAATAACCTGAAAAATGATACTATAGGTTACACAGTTGCTGTGAAGATTACCTATCCAAATGGAGGCACTCATTTTGTTGGAACTGATGGAAAAATTATAACTGACGAAAAAACTGGTAAACAATATCTTCATATAATTCAGTCGTCAATAAATGACAAACCGCATAAAACAAATCGTAGTAACTGGTATACAGGTGAAGCTACAAATAGTAATGATAAAGGCGTTTATGTTCCTCTTGAAGAAGTTACTGGTTTAAGGGCTTTGTATAATCCTGCATGCAACCAAAAAATTTAAAAATATTTTGCTAAAAAAAATGCCTTCAAAATTTAATTTTTGAAGGCATTTAAAAAAAGTAATTAAGATTTTCTACATGGGCTCTAAGAGTGACACTTTTAGGGCCTCATGTTTTTAGATGCAATTTTATTTGTTTTTGATTGCGTCGTAATATGATTCGTTAATGTAATCACGAATCTGGTATTCTTCGTCCAGACGGCCAATTGAAACTAAGAAGCCGATTGTGTCCTGCAGGGCATCTTTGCTGACATCACGCCACTTGATTCCATAATAATATTTTGGAAGAAGCTTTTTAATCTGGTCGTTAGAAAGGCGGAGGTAAGCGCCAATCTTAGACCACACTTCTTCAGGTACGCTGTCTGCTTCAATGTCTTTTACAGCCTTAACAATTTGTTCCAGGAAAGTTGTAATGATTTCCGGATTGTTCTTTGAATATTCAGCGCGGGCAACAAGGGCGTTTGTTCCCATAAGACTTGTGTCTGAACCGTAGAAAACAGCTTTTGCAGTTCCTTCATCAATAAGACGGGTTGCATTTGGTTCCCAGATTGCTACTGCTTCAACATCGCCTGTTGAAAGAACAATGCCTGCATCTCCTGCAGAAATGTTTGTCAGCTCAATGTCATCAAAAGTCATCTTGTTGTCTTCAAGCAACTTTTTAATCATGTTGTGACCTGTTGAACCCAAAGTTGTTGCTACTTTTTTGCCGCGCAAATCTTCCATTGTTTTTACGGAATTGTTGTTTGCTGCAACAAGAAGAACATAAGCGTCTGGGCCATCACATGCCAGTGCAATCAATTCGTTTTCCTGTCCTGCTGCAATTGCAGAAACTGTTGGTACGTCTCCCAAAAGTCCGATGTCTGAACTGCCGGCAGCCAGAGATTCATTAATTGGCGGACCAGATTCAAAATCGTTCCACTTGACTTCAATCTGACTTTTTGCAAATGCATCTTCCAGATAACCCATTTCTTTTGCAACGTAAACTGGTACGAAAGCAAAAGACGGCTGAATTGCGATAGCGATACTTGTAGCCTTTACATTTTTTTTGCTACAAGATGTGAAGAAGCTGAATGCCATTGCTCCAGCCAATAAAACTGATACTACTTTTTTCATGTTATCCTCCTGTGAATAAGTAGTAGAAATTTTGCACAACAAAAAGTACCTAGCCAAAGGCCCCTGTTGCACCATGAATATTTTAACTAAACTAAAATCAATTTATTAAGGAAGGGAAAATCATTTTGAAAATCCAATCCAGAAAAAATCACCCCGGCCTTTTTGACCAGGGAAATATTTTTGCGCCACCTAAAAATCAAAATCCTTGGCAGGCACTTTACTTTTACTTTGCTACTTCTTCAAAAAAGAGATCAAAAATGTGCTTCCTGATTTTTACGAATTCCAGACTGTTTCTGTCTCTTGGGTAAGGAAGATTTACTTTTATGATTTCCTTGATTTTGCCCGGGCGACTTGTAAGAACAACAATTCTGTCAGAAAGAAAAACTGCTTCTTCAATATCATGGGTAACCATAATCATTGTTGTCTTCGATTTTTCCTGAATGCGCTTAAGTTCAGACTGCATGGACATTTTTGTAAATGTGTCCAGGGCACCAAAAGGTTCATCCAGTAAAAGAAGGGGTGGATTGTTTACAAGTGCACGTGCAATTCCGGCCCTCTGTGCCATTCCACCAGAAAGCTGTTTTGGAAAGGCCTTTGCAAAATCATTCAGCCCTACCAGTTTAAGATGATCCATAACCAGCTGAGCTCTTTGTTTTTTGTTCATTCCATTGATTGCGAATGCAACATTTCTAAAAACCGTTAGCCATGGAAAAAGACGTGGTTCCTGGAAAACCATACCGCGTGTTTTTTCCGGCTTAGTAACCAGTTTTTGATCCACATAAACTTCACCGTCGTGTTCAGGGTCAAGACCAGAAATGGCCCTTAAGAGGGTACTTTTTCCGCAGCCAGAAGCACCTACAATGCAAACCATTTCGCCCTTTTCTACAGAAAAATGGATATCCTCCAGAGCGTGGAATTCTTTATTGTCTTTTTTAAAGCGGCGGGAAACCCCATTTACAACAACGTAACCTGCATCAGGTGCAAGTGATTTTTCTATTTCAATTTGATCTGCCATATTAAACCCACCTGATTATTAATTTTTCACACAAATGCAGAAGTGAATCCATTATTTTGCCAATGACGCCAATTGTAATCATGCCGACAATAACTTCTGCAATGTCACCATAATTTCTGGCATCTGAAATCATAAAGCCCAGCCCCGTTGTTGAAGAAACAAGTTCTGCCGCAACAACACACATCCAGCAGCTGGAAAGACCTGTTCTTAATCCGGTAAAAATGTTTGGGACAGCGCTTGGAATTATTACACGAAAAACGTTTTTTAAAGGAGGAGTGTTCATCACTTTGCTGACTTCAAGAAGTTTTGGGTCAGTTTGTCTGATGCCGTCCACAACGTTTATGAGGATGATAAAAAATCCGCCTAAGAAAATAAGGAAAACTTTTCCGCTTTCACCAATTCCAAACCAGAGGATTACTAGGGGAATCCAGGCGATTGGAGGAATTGGCTTGATGAATTGAATTAAAAGGTGGGTCAGCCTTTCAAGATGTTTTGAAAGACCGATGATTATGCCCAAGGTGATTCCCGTAATTGCCGCTATAAAGTAGCCTGTTAAAACACGGCGCAAACTGATCCATGTGTTGGTAAGCAGTTTACCGCTTGCAAAAAGCTTTCCGAATTTTTTCAAAAGGCTTGGCAGAGTAGGAAGAACGGATTTTTTGATGTTTCCATTTTTTCCAGCGATATACCAGACTAAAAGAATAATTACAATGAATGCAATGTATTCCAGTGCAAGAGCAATGCTTAAAGAAATACTTCTGTGTTTTTTCATACAACACCCGCTTTGAGATAAAAGATTTCTCTCCAAAAAAGAGCACCCTGATTCTTAGGGAGGAAGGTTAGCAAAAACTTTTGGCATTTGCTTAAAAACATTCGCCTTTGGCCAGGCGAGAAATTCCCGGGACAAATAAAAAGCTCTTTTTACTTTTGGCTAAGTTAATTTTAGTTTAGAAAGTGACTAAATTCAACAGAAAAAACTTAAATTTACGTAAATTTTATTTCTTTTGGAGGGGCAGCCGTTTTTTTTACGACATAATTGCGCTATGTGTTATAATATCCAGCCCTACCTCTTAAGGAATCCAATAATTTCTTTAGCAAACTCAATTTTTCCACTATTGCCTTTTGCCTACCTTAAAAAAATCAGTGTTTGCTTATAATTCCCAGCCCTACCTCTTAAGGAATCCAATAATTTCTTTAGCAAACTCAATTTTTCCA
>CAVCWN010000024.1:0-6716 GCA_963605975.1 Desulfovibrionaceae bacterium
GCGTGCGAAGCGAAGCTGAGCACCGGAGCGACAGCGTAGTCACGGACAGCGCGTTTAACAAAATGCGGTATGCTTCAAAATAAAAAAAAGAAAAAGAAAAGTAAATGACGGGTAATTTAAAGGGGCAATTTAATTGAAGAAAAAAAAATTAGCGTGTATAATATTTCGCTATGCCAGCTAGTGAAAATCCTTTGATTATTCAGTCAGACAGAACGATTCTTTTTGATGTGCACGCGCCAAGGGCCCAGGAGTGCCGGAATGCGCTGATTCCTTTTGCGGAACTTTTGCGGTCGCCGGAACATTTGCATACTTACCGTTTGTCTCCGCTTTCTTTGTGGAATGCGATGAGTTCTGGTTTTTCTGCTGAAAATGCGATTGATGTTTTAAAGGAATATTCTCGCTACGATGTGCCGGAAGCGGTTCTTGTCTGGGTGGAAGAAACTTGTGCGCGTTATGGAAAACTGCGTCTGGTTCAGGCTCCTTCAAAGATTGTTGAAAATAAAAACGGCCAGAAGGTCAGGGAAGAGTTTCTTTATCTTTTGGCTTCGTCTGAATTTGTTTACAAGGAAATTTCTTTTTCTCCGGATTTAAAACTTTTACTGAAGGCTGCAGATTATGAAGAAGTGCCTCCTGAAGAAAATAAATTTCCGGATTTTAAAATTGAAGTTAGTGATGAAGAAAAAAAATATTGCTTTGTTTTGCCGCTGACTGAACGCGGTTCAATTAAACAAAAACTTTTGAAAATAAATTATCCTGTTAAAGATGATCTTCCTTTGGTTAATGGAAAAAGTCTGGATGTCCAGTTAAGAAAAAAAACTTTGGGCGGAAAGGATTTTGTTGTCAGGGAATACCAAAAGGATGCGGCTGCGGCCTTGGTGGGTGACATGGGGCCGGGGTCTGGTTTTGGTACAATCGTGCTGCCTTGCGGAAGCGGAAAGACTATTGTTGGCATGCAGATTATGAGCATGTTAAAAACAAACACTTTGATTGTTACGACAAATATTTCTGCTGTTCACCAGTGGATTGATGAGCTTCTGGATAAGACAAATCTTACCCGCGACCAAATTGCGGAATATACCGGCGAAAATAAAAATGTGCTTCCTGTTACGATTGCGACTTACCAGATTTTAACATGGCGGCCTGACAAGGATTCTGCTTTTCCTCACTTTGCACTTTTTAGGGAAAACAATTGGGGCCTTGTGATTTACGATGAAGTTCATACTTTGCCGGCTCCTGTTTTTAGAATTGTTTCTGAGTTGCAGACTGTGCGCCGCGTGGGACTTACTGCTACTCTGGTTCGCGAAGATGGCTGCGAGGGGGATGTTTTTTCTTTGGTTGGTCCTAAGCGTTTTGATGTGCCCTGGAAGGAACTGGAAAAAAATAAATTTATTGCAAAGGCCGAATGTGTAGAAGTAAGGGTGGATTTGGATCCTGCTTCTAGAATTGAATATGCAACTTCTAAGGGTAGAAATAAATGTAGAATCGCAAGCGAAAATTCTTTTAAGGATGAAATTGTAAAGGAACTGGTTGACCGTTTTCCGGATGACAAAATTCTGGTTATTGGTCAGTACCTTTCGCAGTTGGACAATCTTGCCAAGGAATTGAATTGTCCTATTATTACGGGCAAAGTGGCAAATGCTGAGCGTGACAAAATTTATAATGATTTCAGAAATGGAAAAATCAATGTGCTTGTTGTGAGCAAGGTGGCGAATTTTGCAATTGATTTACCGGATGCTTCTATTGCCATTCAAGTGAGTGGCACTTTTGGTTCCAGGCAGGAAGAGGCTCAGCGTCTGGGTAGAATTTTGCGGCCTAAAGAAAGAATGTCCAGGTTTTTTACACTGATAACCCGTGATACTTGCGAAGAAGAATTTGGTGCTAACAGACAAAAGTTTTTGGCAGAGCAGGGCTATTCCTACAGAATTATCCGCTACCAGAATAAAAATTCTTTTGACTGTTTGAATGATAATAATCTCTGTGCTGGCGCTAGTGCGGACTTGTTATAGAGATACCTCTCGAATTTTAAGTCTTTGAAATACAAAGACTTAAAATGTCGCTTTTTCGAAGATGTCTTTAAAAATTGCAATTTTTAGAGACATCTTATAGGAGAAAATTAAATGGCAGAAAGGAATGACCGCATTTCAGCCTGGGTTCAAAGTTTTTGTACTTTGCCGGATGATTATTTTTTTGAAATAATGCGGATGTATCTTGGTGATATTGAAAGTCCTTTTAATAAATCCAACCTTGTTGAACGCCTGGCTTCTTTTTTGCGAAAGGATGAATGCAAAAAAAATATTGCCGTTTTCTTAAGCCAGAAGGATGTTCAAATTTTGTCTGCCATAAAATTTTTACCAAATTCCAGCACTGAAGAAATTTATACTTTTTTGACTGGTGAATTTACTCTTTCAGAATTTGAAGAAAATCTTGAAAGCCTTGAAGACAGACTTTTGATTTATTTGAGCAAAGTCGATGCGAAAGAAGTTCTTGACATAAATCCTATGCTGGATGATGTTCTTGAACCCTACCTGGGAATTGACCAGCTGCTTTACGAAAAGTCTGTTTGCGATTTTGAAGAAAAACCTTTTGTTTTGACTGCAGATTTTATTGCAAGCTATATTTCTTTTGTTTTCTGCCACAAGGATCTTTTAAAAAATGACATGTCTTTTAAAAAACGGGCTCTTTCGGAAATGGAAGAAATGTATGGCAGCGAAAATGAATATGTTATTTCTTTGCTGACAAAGGCGTTTTTAAATTTGGGCATTTTTAATTTTGATGAGAAATGTGTTAGTGTGGATTTTGATAAGGCTTTTGAATTTGCAAAACTTGATGAAGTTGACCAGTTGATTTACATTGCCATTTTTTCTGTTATGAAAATTTCAAAAAGTAATTTTGAAAAACTTGCAAATCTTTTTTATGTAACTTTGCTTTCCCTGCCGGAAGAAGGTGCCAGCCTTTCAAAAATTTTTAGAATGCAAAAACTTTTGATGAGACAAAATGGAAGAGAGAAAAATCTTTCCTTTTCAAGATTGTCAAATATTTTTAGGGCAAGCGCAATTTATACTCCACAAGAGTTAAACGAAAAAAATCTTTCTATAAATTATTTTGGCATAGGTGGGCCTGGGGATGAAGTTTTTATAGATGTTGTGGAAAATGCCATTTCGCTTGCTTTGCTTTACAACAAGGGGTTGGTTAAAAAAGAAAAAAGTGAAGATGAAACTTACGCTCTTTCCTCATATATGAAAAAATTATTAAGCAAAAATTCTTTTGAAAAAAAATCTGAAGAAGAAAAAAAAGTTTTAAGCATGGATGCAGATTTTTCCATTACCATTATGCCAGGTTTGTCTTTAAAAGAACTTTTGCCTTTGATGAAATTTTTACAGATAAAAACTTTTGATACAGCGTCAGTCTATGAAATAAAAAAGCAAAGTCTTAAACATGCTTTTGATTTGGGGTTGTCTGTAGAAGAACTTTTTGCCCTGCTGGAAAAATATTCTTATTTTGAAATTCCTCAAAATATAAAAATGAATATTGAAGAGTGGTACGATTCATACACAGCGGCTTCTTTGTATAATGGTTATGTTTTAAAATTGTCAAAGGAAAAGGCTGACCTTGTAAAAGATAATCCAAACTTTTGCAGTCATGTAAAAGAAGTGCTGGCGGAAGGAATTTATTTTCTTGACTTTAAGAGTGAAGATGAAGCAAGGACTGTTCTTGCAAAATGTTCTTTGGATTTTTTGGGAAAAACAAAAACTGCTTTAAAAAAAGACCAGGCTTTACCTTTTGCTTCTTTGGAAAAGGATTTGTCTTCTTTAAAAAATTGTGATTCCCAAAAAAAAGTTTCTGAGTCCTTTCAGGCAGAAAAAATATTTTCCAAAATGCAAAAGGCCTTAGACAAAAGAATTTCCTCTGAACCAAAAGAAAATAACAAAAATCTTCAAAAGGAAATAGAAAGTCTTTTGACGGAATGGATAGAGCGAAAAATCATAATAGATGAAAATCAGCTTTTGACAAAAAATTTGCATACTGAAATTCTTGAAGCTTCCGGTGCTGACTACAGCGGAAAAATGCATGTCATAGAAAGCGCAATTTCTACAAATTCCATGATTGAACTGGAAGTGCGGGGCATGCCTGGAATTATTGTGGGCTATCCTGACAGTTTAAATAAAAAAAGTCCTGATGGTGATTTTTGCTTAACTGAAAAAAATTCTCCTGGTGCATTATATTTACAGGTGAGTTCTGTAATCAGGGTAAAGAAACTGCGTTCCCGTATAAGGCTTAATTCTTCTTTGAGAGGAAAAATCCACTAAGGCGGAATTGTAAAGGTGACCTCTAAAATAGATTTTTTAGATGACCATAAGGAGCATTTATGAACAGACCAAAAATTTGTCTTACATTAACAGGAAGAACAATTGACGAAGATTTAAAAATTCTTGACAAGTACAGAAGTTATATTGATATTGCGGAATTGAGGGCAGATTTTCTTGAACAGGAAGAACGCCTTAAGGTAAGAGAATTTCCTTCAAGGGCAGGACTGCCTTGCATCCTTACTGTAAGAAGAAAAATTGATGGAGGCCAGTTTGTGGAAGGGGAGGCTTCAAGGACAACTCTTTTTGCACGAGCCCTGGCTTTTGCAGACAGCGACCAGAGTAAAAATTTCGACTACGTGGATTTTGAAGAAGATTTTAACGTGCAGTCTTTGGTAGATGCAGCTCTTGCCTTTGGAATAAAAATTATTCGCTCCGTTCATTCCATGGAAGAGCCTGTAAAAAATATTGCAGAACGGCTGGCCTCTTTGAAAAGTACCGGTTTTGAAATTCCAAAAATCGCTTTTATGCCAAAGTCATTGAAAGACGTGGAAGATTTATTTAAAGAAGCTGAAAGTTTAAAAGACAGCGAACACATTCTTATTGCCATGGGTCCCCTTGGCTTACCGTCAAGAATCCTTTCTGCCAAACTGAAAAATTATCTTACATTCGTAAGTGCTCCGGAAAACAGTGAAAACACAAAAGCTATTGGCCACTTAGATCCAATCGTCATGAATAATGTTTACCACTTTCCTTCAATTGACGCCCAGTCAAAAATTTATGGAATTACCGGCTGGCCTCTTTTGGTTACATCAAGTCCCGCCCTTCACAACGAAGGTTACAGGCTGAACAAAATGAATGCGGTTTACATCCCTTTACCTGCTGAAAATTTCGAAGATGCTTTTTCCTTTGCAAATGCTATTGGCATTGAAGGAATGTCTGTTACAATTCCCCACAAAGAAAAAGTTTTGGAATGTGTTAAAGACCAGGATGAAAAGGTTCAATTGATTGGAGCAAGCAACACGATCGTAAAAAAAGACGGAAAGTGGAAATGCTACAATACTGACATTGACGGTTTTTCAAAATCGCTTTTGGAATTTTTGGGACTAAAAAATCTGCGCGGAAAAAAAGTCGCCATTATTGGAGCAGGTGGAGCAAGTGCAGCCGTTGCAGCCGCAGTAAAAATGTTGAAAGGAAAGGCATGTATTTTTAACCGCACAGTCAGGAAGGCCCGGCTGCTTTCTGCTAAATACGGTTTTAAATATTCTTCGCTTTCACCAGATGCAGTAAAAATGCTGAACAAATATAATCAAATCATCATCCAGACAACATCAATCGGAATGAATGCAAAAGAACCATTCGCAACAAAAGATGATCCCATCTGGTTTTATGATTTTACCGGCAAAGAAAAAGTTTTTGACATTATCTATGTTCCCCAGGAAACTCCTGTAATGAAAAGGGCGCGTGAAGCCGGTTGCAAAACATGCAACGGTCTTGACATGCTGAAGTACCAGGGCTATGAACAGTTTGAACTTTTTACCGGAAAGCCTTACAACTTTTATAAAGAAAATTTTAAAGACAAAGACTTGCAATAAAAAGAAATTGTGGAGGAAAAAATGGCAATTTCAAAAGACGAACAAAAGAGACTTGCTGCCGTAACAGCAATTGACACTTTGATTCAGGAAGGAAAAATTTTCAGCGGAATGAAAATTGGTTTAGGAACAGGTTCGACTGCAATGCCTGCAGTTTACCGCCTGCACGAAAAAATTGCAGACGGCACTTTAAAAAACATTAAAGCTGTTGCGACCAGTTTTCAGACAACACTTGCCTGCGAAGGTCTGGGCATTCCAGTTTATTCCCTTAACGCAAAGGCAATCAATTCTCATCTTGACCTTACAGTCGACGGTGCTGATGAAATTGATATTGAAAATAATTTGATTAAAGGCGGCGGTGCTGCACTTCTCAAAGAAAAAATTGTTGCTTACAATTCGGATGCCTACGTTATTGTTGCCGACGAATCAAAGAGCGTAAAAACTTTGGGAACAAAATTTCCCCTGCCCGTAGAAATTGTTCCGGAAGCAAGATTGAGCGTAATTTCTAAACTGGAAAAATTGGGTGCCATTTGCATTTTGCGTGAAGGCGTAAAAAAAGCCGGCCCTGTGATTACGGACAGCGGAAACATGATTCTTGACCTTTTGTGGAAGAACCCGGTCGACAGCGCGAAGATGGAAGATCAAATTGATGCCATCACCGGCGTTATTGAATGCGGATTTTTCACAAAGCTGAAGCCTCGCGTTTTTATTGCCAAGTCCGATTCCACCGTGGAAATCCGTTAGAATTTTTTGAAGCACACCGCTTTTTGTTTAACGGCCCTTTCGTGGCTCGGCTATTCGCCTCGGTGCTTTGCACTTT
>CAVCWN010000025.1:0-12632 GCA_963605975.1 Desulfovibrionaceae bacterium
CGTCGCCCCGGTAAAAGCGGTCAAAAACGTGGGGTAAAATTTCTTTTGAAAAGCCCTTGCCGTTGTCGCAAATTTCAAAAATTGCGTAAGATGAATTTTTTGAATATTTTAATTCGATCAGGCAGGGTGGGGGGCAGAATTTTGTGCTGTTTTGAATGGCGATTGTAAAAAGCTGGTGCAAAAGTTCGCTGTCTGTGGTGACTTGACCTTCTACATTTTGATCAAAAGAAATTTGCAAATCCTTGTTTACAGAATATTCTTCTTTCAGGCGGCAGAAAAAACTTTTTACATCAAGAGGGCATTTTTCTATTTTGATTAAACCTTTTTCGTGCTTTGACATTTGCAAAAGGTTAGTGATGATTGCCTTCATGGATATGGCTTCTTTTGTAATTACGCCCAGACTTTTTTCCAGTTGGGCAGGATCATTTTTGCCCCATCGGTTTAAAAGATTTGCGTGGCCCAAAATGGCATTCACAGGAGTTTGTAGTTCGTGACTGACATTGGCCGTAAAATCGTGTTCGCGGTTAAATTCTCTTTTTGTCATTTTTAGTGCAGTAAAAAAAGAAATAATCAAAACTGGAATCAAAATAAAGGGCAGGGTTTTTGCCATTGACCACAAAAGTTTTGAAGAAGAATCTTTTTCAATATCAATTGAAAGTTGAATAACGTAATTTCCAGTCTGCTGGCTTTGATACAAAAGATCAAGGTTGCCGTCTATAAAATAATTTTTCTCTAAATGCCGCCTTGTCTTACCGCCAGTCACTTTTAAAAGCGGCAGAAATTTGTTGTTGGAAGAATAAATTTCTTTTGTGTTTTGATCAAAGACAATAAATGAAATGTTGTAGGGCAGCTGCAAAAATCCACCGTTAACATTTTTTGGACCTTCATCTTTTACCCATGAAATGATTTTTCCACGGCTTATGTCTAAGTCCTGTTTTTTTTCATTTACAACCATGGCCAAAATGATGACTGTAAAAATCACTAGCAAAAGGGCAAGTGCCAAAGAGAATGCGACTGTAATTTTTAGAGAAAGTTTTATTGGAACCGATGACTGCTTTTTCAAAAAAATCCTTCTTTTTAGTTTGATTTCATTTTTTATTCCTGGGGATTTTCATTCATAATAAAACCTACTCCCCGTACGTTTTTAAAATATTCCTTTTTGGAAAATTTTCCTATTTTTGAACGCAAGTAGCTGGTGTAAACATCCACAACAGAAATATCAATGTAATGCCCCTTGCCCCAGACTTCGTCAATTATTTCGTTGCGGCTTAAAACCTGCCCCTGCCTTTCTAGGTAAAGTTTTAAAAGGTGATATTCTGTTTTTGACAAATCGATTGGGTTGCCGGAAACGGTAACTGTCATGTTTGATGTGTTTAAGATTATATCTGCATTTTTCAATTCCGGGCTTTTTTCTGTCTTGTCATTGCTGCGGCGGAGTACGGCGTTAATTCTTGCCAGAAGTTCTTCTATCATAAAAGGTTTGGCAATGTAGTCATCAGCGCCTGCATTTAATCCGTTTACTTTGTCCAGAGTTTCTCCCCTTGCCGTAACCAGAATGACCGGAGTTTGAGAAATTTTTCTTATGCGGCGAAGCACTTCTATTCCGTTTAGTTCCGGCAGCATAACGTCCAGAGTAACAATGTCTGGATTTTCTTTTTCAAAAACTTCAAGGGCCTTTCGACCGTCAGTCGCTGTAAGAACTTCAAAACCTTCGTGGCGCAATTCGGGCTCTAAAAAATCCAGTGTGCTCTGGTCATCTTCTACAACTAAGATTTTTCCCATTTTGAAGGACTCCTTTTTGTGTAAGTACAGCCTGCTTCAAGACCGTCAATTTCTGCGGGTGACATTTCCATTCCTTCGTCAGACAAAATGCCCTGCACGCTAAGATTAAATTCTTTTAATGAAGAATTTATGCGGATTTTAAAACGGCTGCCGTCTTTAGAAAAAACAACTTTTCCTTCAAAAGAAGATTCTTTTCCGTTTATCAAAATGGAAGATTCATCTATGCTTGAAGGGTCCAGTCGGCTGTCAAAAGAAAATTCTAAATCAAGCTGGGAAGAAGAAACGCTGGTCGCACTTACAGAAAAAAGTTCCAGGGCATCGCTTTTGCTTTGGCAAAAAAGGTTTGCTCCCGAAATAAAAAAAAGACTTGCGAGAAAAATAAAAAAATGTGTGTTAAAATGTTTATAACTTCTTTGCATGAAAATATTTTAACATAATTATTTCTTTTAAACACGTAAAAAATATTAGAATATTCTAATTTTTTTATAATAAATTTATAATGAAAAAGTTGTGGTTCCTGCAGTATATTTTTTACTGTAACAAACATGGAATGAATAATTTCACTTCAAACTGCCTTTTTCAAATTTGATTTTGAATGCCGCATTTTGAACATTTGTTTTTTTAGGAAAGAAAATCTTTCCGCAAATTTTTTATCAGGAGATAAATATGAAATCAATTGCAAAAAAAACATCTTTACTTGCACTTTTATTTTTCTTTTTGGGAACATGTGTCTTTGCTCAAGAGGCAGCAATTAAGGAAGCAGAAACGTCTGTTCCAGATGCTGCCCAGGAATACAAAAAGCCTTTGGATGCAGACGGAAAAGATAAAGTAACTAAACAGACTTTTACAGGTTACCTTGTTTCTTACAAGGCTGGCAAAACTCTTAAGATTAAACTGTCTGACGGAAGCAAAAAGGAATTTAAACTTGCTTCTTCTTTAAAGGTTTACAATCCGGACGGAGTGCAGATTTCTGCTTCAAACCTTTCTGCCAGCGGAAAAAAATCTGTAAAGATTACAATTCTTACAAAGAATTCTGTTAGTCTTGTTACAGAAATACAAATGATTTCTCCTTATTCAAATTCTTCTAGTGGCGGAAAGTCAGATTCTGGTAAAAGCGAAGTGGGCCGCGGCCAGTCTTCCAGGGGTGAAGGCAGAAAGCATGATAGTGTAAAAACCAGGACTATTACTGGAACTCTTTCTTCTTACAGTTTGACTACAAAAAAAGTTACCATCTATGATGCTGATAAAACCAGATTTTCTTACCAGCTTTCTTCTTCGGCTGCCATTTATGATGCCAGGGGAAATACTATCAGCCTTAACCAGTTAAAGGCTTCTTCTATAGTACAGGCTTACCTTGTTTCTAGAAACGGCGAAATCAGGATTACAAAATTGCGCCTTCTTTCTGACGGCATCCGCTACAGTAGCGATGAATGTCATGGCTGGAACAATTGGGATGAATGGGACGATTATGATGATTGGGATGATTATGACAATTATTATGATGGTCACGATGAAAGTTGGAAAAAATCAGATGATTCTTTCTGGACATGGACATGGGGCTGGAACTGGACATGGGACTATGATGAAGATGATGATTACGACTGGGACGATGATGATTATGACTTTGGCGGCCCTGGTGACTGGCATGACAGGGACGACTGGCACGATTGGGAAGACGATGACTGGCACGGCCGTGATGACTGGTACGGCCATGATGATTGGGATGATGACTGGAAAGACATGTCTTATTCTAAGTCGACCACTGTAAGCGCAGAAGGAAAAATTTATTCTGTAAACGCTTCAGGCAAAAAAATTGTAATCACAAGGGATGACGGTAAGTCAAAGCAGTTTACCCTTTCTTCAAAAGTGAAGGTTTATGCCGCAAACGGAAGCAGTATTTCTTTGTCAAGGTTAAAGGCTGATGACAAAATTTCTTATGTTATTACAAAGACAGAAACTTATTCTTCTGAAAGTGAGGAAATTACAGAAATTCGCCTTAAGGCAGAAAAGGTAACATCGGATGACGGCTGGACTAACTGGGGTAACAAAGGCAGCGGTTACAGGGATGACAGAAACAGTGGGTCAAAGACAAGACTTACCAATTATAATAAGGAAAGCGGCAAGCTGCGCGCCTTGAACACAAAAACTGATTCTTTGACAATGGAACTTTTTTCTAAAAAGAATGTAACTTATACTTTGGCAGATTCAGTAAGAGTTTTTGACACAAAGGGAAATGAAATTGCCTTGAAAGAGTTAAAAATGGGTCTGGCGGCTGAAGTGCATTTTGTAAGGGAAGACGGCAAAGACGTTGTTTACGAAATTCAACTTTTGTCAAAGAAAAATTAGTTAAAAAAAAACGGTATTGAAATAAAAGGGTATCTCTAAAAATTGCAATTTTTAGAGACTCCCAAAATTCTAGGTGATTTTTGGACAATACTTTTTTGACTGACATTTTTTACTAACAAAAAAAGCCTTTAAAAGATTTTTGTCTTTTAAGGGCTTTTTCTTTTTTTAAGTGATTTTTTGTATAAGTGCGTGAGGGGCTGTAAGGGCCTGCCGCCAGGCAGGTTGCGAAGCAATGGAGTGCGAAAGCACGGAACCCTGAAAGACCCGGCCCCGACTTTAGTCGGGGACACGCCCAGAAAAAATTATTTCCAAGGATTTTTGCGGATGAAAGTTTCGTCGCGCTCGTAACCTACAGAAATTATGCTGACCGGAGTGTTTGTAAATGCTTCGATGAATTCAACGTAGGCGCGGGCATTTTTTGGCAGCTTCTTGTAATTTTTGATTTCCTTGAGCGGAGTTTTCCAGCCTTCGAACTTTTGAAGGATTGGTTTTGCAGCGTTAAGGTCGTCAAGATTTGCAGGGAAGTCTGTAACAATTTTGCCGTTGATGTCATAAGCAATGCAAGCTTCAATTTGATCCATTGCGTCGTAAATGTCCAGGTGGGTCAAAACCAAACCGTCCAAACTGTTTACGCGGCAAGCATAGCGAAGGGCAACCAAGTCCAGGTAACCGCAGCGGCGTGCGCGTCCTGTTGTAACTCCGTACTCGCGGCCTGTGTCACGAACGTAGCGGCAAAGTTCACTTTCACTTTCGTCTGCGTCATTAAATTCTGTTGGCATTGGACCGTTTCCAACGCGTGTTTCGTAAGCCTTGAAAACACCAAGAATTGTGTCTAAGGCATGTGGTCCAATTCCAGAACCAAGTGCGGCTCCGGCAGCGCATGAAGGACCAGAAGAAACGTATGGATATGTTCCGCTGTCCAAGTCAAGCATTGCACCCTGGGCGCCTTCAAACAAGATGTTGTCTTTTCTGTATTTCCACATTTCGGCTGTAAGGTCTACCCTCATGCTGATAAGGCGGTCTTTGTACTTGTTGATGTATTCCAAATCTTCACCGTCAAATTCTGCAATTTTAGCTGACCAGTCCAGGTCTGCCAGGCGTAAACCGTCGCGGTGTGATTTTTCGCTGTATGCAATTCCAATGCCGCGGCCTGTTGTGCCGATTGGGCGCTTTCTTTGTGCGTCGCGTTCTTTGTCCATCTGGCGGTACTTTGGAAGAATAAGGTGTGCACGGTCAGAAATAAAAACTCTGCCTTCCCAGTTGATTCCGTTGTCCTTGAGCATCTGCAATTCGTTAAAAAGTGCTTCTGGGTCAATTACCATTCCTGCGCCAAGGAAAACCTTTTTGTTAGGGTAAAGAATTCCGCTTGGAACTTGATGAAGGGCGTACTGCTTTCCATCAACAACAATTGTGTGGCCAGCGTTTGGTCCACCTGAATAGCGGACAACGTATTTGGCATCTTCTGCAAGGTAGTCTACGATTTTACCTTTTCCTTCATCACCCCACTGGGCACCAATAATTACAACTTTCATTTTTCCTCCAATCCATGCGGATTTTTTTGCATGAGTCTTTCAGCACCAGTAAAAAAGTCCGTAGAAAGTTACAATAAAGTTACAATAAATAAGGCAGGTGGATTTTTAAATTCCTTTACCTGCCAGATTTTCTAAGAGTTAATAGAAGTGTTTCTTACAACAACATCGTGTGCAGAACCTTCGCTGATTGTAGTAGAGCTTACAAGTGTGATTTTTGCCTTTTCCTGCAGTTCAGGAATTGTCAAAGCGCCACAGTTGCACATTGTGTGAATAACTTTGCTCATACTCATTTGAACACCGTCATGCAAGTGACCGGCATAAGGAACGTAAGAATCAACGCCTTCTTCAAAAGCCATTCCCTTTTTGCCGCCCAAATCATAGCGCTGCCAGTTGCGGGCACGGTTGGAACCTTCGCCCCAGTATTCCTTTACATAATTTCCGTTGATAATCAGCTTGTTTGTAGGAGATTCTTCAAAGCGGGCAAAATAGCGGCCCAGCATAATAAAGTCAGCCCCCATGGCAAGGGCAAGAGTCATGTGGTAGTCATGAACAATTCCGCCGTCAGAACAAATTGGAACATAAATGCCAGTTTTTGCATAATATTCGTCGCGGGCCTTTGCCACTTCAATAGTTGCAGTTGCCTGACCACGGCCAATACCCTTTTGTTCGCGGGTAATACAAATGGAACCGCCGCCAATACCAATCTTTACGAAATCAGCACCATTTTCTGCCAGGAACATAAAACCGTCGCGGTCTACAACATTGCCAGCACCAACCTTTGCATCTGGCCATTTAGCGTGAATGTCATGAAGGGCCCTAGCCTGCCATTCCGTAAAACCTTCTGAAGAGTCCAGTGTCATAATGTCAACACCAGCGTCCAAAAGGGCAGGAACCCTTTCCATATAGTCACGTGTATTAATTCCGGCGCCTACAATGTAGCGGTGCTGGTTGTCATGCAGTTCGTTAGGATGAATTTCGTGGGAATCAAAGTCCTTTCTGAAAACTAAAGAAACCAAATTTCCGTTTTTATCAACAATAGGCAGCTGATTTACCTTGTGGGCCCAGATTTTATCATTTGCTTCAGAAAGAGAAATGCCGTCGTCTCCTGTAATCAAATCTTTTAAAGGTGTCATGTAATCGCTGACCTTAGAATTAACTTCTACCCGATCAATTCTAAAATCGCGTTCAGTAATAATGCCCAGAAGTTTTCCGTGGCAAGAACCGTCATCTGTAACCGCAATAGTTGAATGGCCTGTGCGCTTTGTTAATTCTACAACATCTTCCAGAGTCTGGTCAGGGCGAATATTTGAATCCGAAGTAACAAAACCTGCCTTGTAAGATTTTACGCGGGCAACCATAGCAGCCTGTTTTTCAATAGGCTGGGAACCATAAATAAAAGAAATGCCCCCTTCCATGGCAAGGGCAATAGCCATTTTGTCATCCGAAACAGATTGCATTACCGCAGAAGTCAGCGGAATGTTCATATACAAAGCAGACTTTTCGCCAGCCTTTTTATTATAGCGGACAACAGGAGTTCTAAGGGAAACATTATCCGGAATGCAGTCAGCAGAAGTATAACCTGGAATCAGGAGATACTCACCAAAAGTGTGTGATGGTTCATCATAAAAAAATGCCATATTGTCCTCGAAAGTGATAAATTTTTGGCCATGCCAATTTATTGCCTTATGGTTGCCCCTAAAAATTGCAATTTTTAGAGATGCCCTTATTATAATGAAATAAAGACTAAGTGACAATTAAAAGGCCTGGTCTGCCATGAATATTTTTTTTATTTGGCCGGGCCCCTTCATTCCATTCCGCTTTGCTTCATTGCATGAAGGGTCGCTATGTCCGGGGTTCCGCTGTCGCTGCAATGTTTTTTGCTTTGCAAAAAACATCGGCTTCGCCGCCCCTACCAGCGCTCCCGGAATTTAAAAAAAGCAAAGTCTTTTTTAAATTCTGTCTGGGGTTTTAGGGGCAGGAAATTTTTAGCACTTCTTTTTTGAAAAAAAAATTATTGAAAGAAAATTTTTGCCCCTAGGAGAGGGGGTAGCGAAAGCCATAACAAAGCGGAGCAAGTGGCAAAGTTTACTTTGACACTTGAGTAGCGACTCATGGCTGGAGCGAGGGGCAGGCGCCCCTTTAAAAATTTCTTTTTCTTGAAAAGCATAAAATTTTTTGTTAAACTGAAAGGGTTAAAATCACTTTTATTTTTTCGTAAGGAGGCACTAAATGGATAGTGGCAGTTCGGGGTATAGACAAGTCATTAATCTGACAAAGGGCCTTCTTTTTTGGAAAGACTAAAGTGTGCATTATGAATTGATTTTTACTACCCTTTTTTCAATCGATTATTAATCAGGCAATTATCAATTAAGCAAACTTTCTTTTACAAAAAGGCCCTGGAACTTTTTTCTTATGGTTTTATCTTAACTAAAGGGGCAAAAAATGATTACTTACTGGCAGCAGGAAGACGGAAAGTTAGTTAAAAAGGATGAAGAAGAGCTTAACAGAAGAATGAAAACCTGGGTTGATGCCCGCATGGTTACTCGCGACGATATTGTTGAGCTGGAAGAAAAGTTTAATATTGAAAGCGAAAATATTCTGGACGTTTTGGACCCGGATGAACTTTCCCGTATTGAATACAACGAAGACAAGGATTATACGCTTACCATTATGCGTTTGCCGGTTTTTTCTCCGGGGGATGATATTCCTTATTTTTGCGCGCCGCTTGGAATTATTACAAAAGGAAATCTTTTTATTACTATCTGCTGGACTGACTGCGAGGTGCTGAAGGATTTTGCGGCTAACAGAATTCGCGAATTGTCTTTAAATGACTTTCCGGCTTTTACTATTCGCTTTATGAGCCGGGCGGATTTGACTTATCTTCGTTACCTTAAAGAAATTAACCGCAGGGCAACTACTATTCAAAATGAAATGCTGCGGTCTGTTCAAAACAGGGAACTTGTTCAGCTGCTGAATATTCAAAAGTCACTTGTTTATTTTGCGACTTCTTTAAAAAGTAACCAGATGCTGCTGGAAAAATTCCGTAAGACAAAACTTTTTAAATTGGACGAAGAAGATGTTGACTGGTTGGATGATGTTGAAATTGATAACAGGCAGGCTATGGAAATGGCTGACACCTACACAAACATCATGGCTCAAATGAATGATTCTTTTTCTTCGGTTTTGTCTAACAACTTAAACATTGTGATGAAGACAATGACTGCCTGGAATTTAGTTTTGATGCTGCCGACTTTAGTGACTAGTTTTTTTGGTGCCAATATTCCCCTGCCATGGAGCGGAGAAAGTGGCTGGAAGTGGATGGGGCTTGTATCTCTTTCCGGCATTTGTATTCTTACTGCCATCATGGGCTGGTTTCTGTTTATGAAGCACAAGTTCAATACTTTTGATGAAAAAAAGAAAGTTGTAAAGTTGAACCAGCACAGAGCCGCAAGAAAAGAAAAAAAGGTTATGGCAAAAGTTGAAAAGGCGGCTGAGCGTTACGAAAGGCTTTCTGCTATTGCGGAAGAAAAAAGCAAAATCAAGGCAAATCTTTCTAAGGCTTTAAGTTCAAAATCTTCTGCTAAGGATGAAAAAATAGAAAAGGCAGAAAAAAGTGAAAAAAGTGGAAAGACCTTAAAAATAGAAGAAGCTATTGAAAAAGAATCTACTGATGAAGAAAGCATTTTGCTGGATGAAAAGAAAAAATCATCTGGTAGGGTTAAGGGTAAGGCTTCGGGGCATAAGAAGAAATCTTCTAAAAAGAAGAATGCTAAGAAGAAGTAGGAGTGGCGGTTTTGGGATGGTTTTTGGGAGAAGTGTTTGTTTCGTAAACAGGCTGCGGTTTTGGAAAGGGGTGTTTGTTTCGTAAACAGGTTGCGGTTTTGGAAAGAAGTGTTTGTTTCGTAAACAGGCTGCGGTTTTGGAAAGAGGTGCTTGTTTCGTAAACAGGTCCAGGTTTTCGAAAAGAAATATTTATTTCGTAGACAGCCCTCCCCCCAAAAAAAATGAAACGAAGGCTGCCTTAAGGGGTTTACAATAAAGAGGTTTAGAAGGAAAAAATATGAAAAGAATTTTTAAAACTACATTTGTTTTTTTATTTTTAGCTTTGTCTTTTTGCGCATATTCTCAATCAGGGGATTTTACCGGAATTGATATGGTAAAATTTGAAGCGACAAATGCAAAGACAAATTTAATTGAATACAATATTGGCGAATCTTCAGGATATGCCAAATCCAAAAGATATTTAAAATCTTTTTACATGAACCGCTACGAAACAACTTATTCTTTGTGGTACAAGGTAAGAAAGTGGGCAACGGCAAACGGTTACACTTTTAAAAATCCTGGTCAGGAAGGCAGCATGGGGGCCAGGGGCAGGGCGCCATCTGATTACTATTCCAACCAACCTGTTACTGCTGTCAGCTGGTACGATGCAATTGTCTGGTGTAACGCTTTGAGTGAAATGGAAGGCCGAAAGCCCTGCTATTCTTATGATGGGGATGTTTTGCGGGATTCAAGTGATACGGCCCAGTGTGATTTAGCTGTATGTGACTGGGATGCCAATGGCTACCGTTTGCCAAGTGAATCTGAATGGGAATACGCTGCTAGAAAAACAAAATCTGGTTTGCAAAGGGGCAACCTTGTTAGCGGTCAGGTAAACGAAAATGGTGAAAGTGATGAAAGCATTCCTGGTGGCGAACTTGCCTGGTATTGCGATAACGCTGATTCAAGCCGCGTGGTTGGAATTGCGGGAACTCCTTTTGCTAAAGAAAATACGCCGGAGCCAGGCAGCGGTAATCCCAATGGTGCCGGTCTTTTTGATATGAGCGGAAATGTTTTGGAATGGTGCTGGGACTGGTTTGATGATTACCGAGATGTAAAAAAGAATGAACTTTACTACGGACCGCTTTTTGCTTCCGAAAGAGTGATGAGAGGTGGAAGTTATTCTCCATACTCAATGTTTATTTTTGCAGGCGACCGCTATTCTTTTGATCCTAACGAATTTTACGAATACCAGGGATTTAGATTTTGCACTTCTTTTTAAAAATGACAAAAAAAATCCCAGTCAAATTTTGAGTGACATGGTGTGTCACTTTAGCTTTTGTCTGGGATTATGTTAAAAAAAATTGTGACTTACGAAAACTAAAGGGAGTCTTTAAAAATTGCAATTTTTAGAGATGTCCTAAATATTTTCCAGCGCTGCTTTTAGGGCAGCGTTTTCTTTTTTTGTACCGATTGTAATTCTTACAAAATCTTCTATGCCGGCTGTGTTAAAGTGGCGGATTAAAATGCCTTTTTCTTTAACACTTTCGTAAATTTTTTGTCCGCTGCAGCCTTCTTTTTTTGCAAAGATAAAATTTGTTTTACTGCCTATTACAAACCAGCCCCTGCTTCTTAAAAATTCAATCAGGGAATCTCTTTCGTCTGCTACGATTTTTGCATTTTTTGCGTAGTAGGAAATTTCCCTGCATGAAGCGATGGCGGCCTTTTGTGTTAAAAAATCTACTGGGAAATGATTAAAGCTGTTTTTTACGGTGAAGACGGATTTTATGAGGGCCGGATTTGAAACAATGTAGCCCAAGCGCTGGCCTGCAAAAGACATGCTTTTTGAAAATGTTCTTACGACTACAAGATTGTCGAAATCTTTTAAAAGTGGAATGGCACTTTGACCGCCAAAGTCGCAGTAGGCTTCGTCTACAACAAAGACTTTATCTTTTGGGGCGCGGCAAAGCATTTCTTTTATTTGTTCCCGCGAAAGTGAAAGGCCTGTTGGTGCGTTTGGGTTTGCAAATATGATGGAAGAATTATTTTTATTTGCTTCTTCCAGCATTTTTTCTGTATCCAGTGTCCAGTCATTTTTTAGCGGGATTTTTTGCATGGGAATGTTGTAGTAGCCGCAGTAAACTGGATAAAAACTGTATGTGTGTTCTGGTAAAATTAACGGGCGGTCGCTGTCAAAGAATGTGTAAAATACAAAAGATAAAACTTCATCTGAACCGTTTCCACAAAAAATATTTTCTTCTGTAAGTTCAAAGGGGAGGACGTCTTCTTTTGATGGTTTGCATTTTTTGCCTTTACATTTTGCGTTACACAAAACGGCGCCGCTTTTGTTCAGCATTTGTGCAATTTCTTTTCTAAGAAGGACCGAGTCCGGGTCCGGGTAAAGGGCAATTTTCTTACGTTGATTTTTTGCTGCTTTTGAGATTGCACGGGCAACGCTTTTGTGGGGCGGAAAAGGATTTTCGTTTGCGTTTAATTTTATATAGTCTCTGTCTTTTGGCTGTTCACCTGGAATGTAAGGGTGAAGGCTTTCTAATCTTTTTGATAGCATGCTGGGCCTCTAAAAATTTTTTCTAATTATATCCCAAAAATTTTCTTTGTGGAACATTCTTTGACCAGCTTTATTTTAGCTAGGAAAAATATTTTGAATTTTAAAGCCGCCTAGCCTGTCCTGGAAGCCCTTTAGTTGCGGAACGAAGTGGAGCAATGAGCGCTAGCGAAGGCTGGAAGGACAGTTGAAGAAAAAAAAGTGTGCTTTAGGGTATCTTTTAAAAAAAAATTCACAAAATGTCGTAATTTCTTTTTTTTTTAAACGAATATAAAGGTGTGTGGACTTTGGAGGTTTTATGAAAAGACTGATGAAAAAAATTGCGTTTGTTCTGTTGGCAAATCTTTGGCTGTCGTGGGCGCAAAATCTGGAGGGTTTTGAATTTGTCAATCAAGATGCGGGCGAAGTTTTTTATGCAATCAGTTTGTATTCCGGAAAGAGCATCATTGCGGATGATACCGTGACTGGTAATGTAACTTTCAGGTTTGCAGGAAAAGATTTTGAAACTGCTTTTGATTCTTTTTTGAAGGCGGAAAGGCTTTTCGTTAAAAAAGAAAACGATGTCTGGACTGTCAGCAAAGTGAATTTTGAAAGGGTGGATGAATCTAAAATGCGACTGGAAGCTCTTGATGTGAAGGCGTCAAGAC